>NZ_JBZYAO010000071.1:0-13401 GCF_059820445.1 Paenibacillus sp. sgz302190 | reverse complement strand
CGTTATTGGTGATGTGGCTAACACCTTTCCAAGCAGGGTTCCCACCTGCTACCTCACTCGACCTATGCTTGGTCGCTCCACTTTCGCAGGTTTTCTCCCTACCAAGCCGCTTCCTGCCCAGTTATGCAGTTCCACAGCCTACACCGGGAGAGGCGCGCGTTGGAACCCCACTGATTCCCCTAACCCTACAAAGTGTCTCGGCTTTCTTAGGTTTTCACCCCAGACCAGCCTGCCAAGCCGCCGCATGACCACCCGCTGTGCAGCACTGCAGCCCACGCCGGGAGAGGCGCTCATTAGGAAAGAGCCAATGCACAACGTTAGCACCACCGTCTTTGGATGGCAAAAGAACATGACTTGCAAAAACGTCCTGATGGCGGTAGAAAATTGCGCGATACCTCTTTCATGACGCCGGGCTGCAGTATTCATCGAATCTATGCTTGCCAAAACCCGAGAATATATAAATTCTGGCGTGTGAGATAACCCCCTATCGAAATCTTTCGAAGATGGGCGACCGTGTTCAGAGGTAGGTTTATTCGCCAATAAGAATGCTGTTCTACGCGCTTTAGCGCTGCAAAGAACTTTAAACATTCTTATGTGGTCAAAAAAACCGCACCCGGAGCGATCGCTCCTCGATGCGGTTTTTTACAAGGTTTCAAGAGAATTCCACAATAACGGCTGTTTTATCGTCCGATTTTTTGTGGCGGGGATACTGCTCGCATAAGGAGTCGAGCTCTTCCATGCAAACAAGCTCATCCATAAAGCGTTCGATTCCTTGCTCGTCCAGCCGGGAAAGGAACCGCTCCCATTTATGCGGATCGTCGGAGTTTTCGATAAAATGGAACAATCCGTCCGTTACGGCATACAGCTTAACGATGCCCGCTCTGGAAATGCAGCCGTATTCCATCGCATATTCAAGGGCGGGATCGCCGTTCATGACGGAGTAACCGTCAAGAGTGTTCGCTTTGCTGCGGTTGCTCTCGGACAAAGGCAGCAGCAGAGCATGAATCTCTTCCTGCGTCATCGCCCCGTCTTGCTGCAGCTCCCGCTTCTTGTTCAGCGTCAGCAGGTCGAGTGCGGCGACGTGATTTCTCGTCAGCACGCGGACGCTTCCGTCCTTATACCGCGCGAAAAGCATGCAATCGCCGCTTTGGATAAATTCAACCCGTTTGCCGTCCACTTGCATCACGGCAAATACAGCCCCCCAGCACGCCGGCTTGCAGTCCGGATCGATGCCGGCCGCCTGCATCCGCTGCCGCAGCTCGGCATTCGCCCGGAGCACGGCATCCTTCAGGCTGCCGCTCCGCTCCTCCGCGTGCAGCTCGGCAGCGAGCAGCTGCGCGGCTATATAGCCGCCGCTGTGGCCCAAGCCCGGGCCGGCGGAGCCGGAGACGCCGGAGCCAGAGCCAGAGCCGCTTGCCAGGGCGGAGACGCCGTCAATGACGCCATAAATATGGCGGCGATCATTGATCACCAAGGCGTCTTCATTCGGCATCGCACTCCCCGGCCGGGTGCCCGCTTGCACGTGCAGCCCCAAATCCGGCGCATTGTCGTCATTCATGCGGTTCGCTCCTTTGCTCCAATTCAATATTCAACTGCCGGGATACATCCCTCCACCTGTCCGGATGATTGTCATGCCGGTAAACGGGATGGAACTGCAGTTTTACGTACGTTTTTATGGCCGGTAGGCGAAAATCGTCGGTTTCCAGGACGGCTTTTTGCCTGCCGTCCTCTTTCATTTGCCACAGCGCCGCAAGGCTCACGGCATACCCGAGCCCCTTGCCGGCGTAGTCCGGATGCACGCCCACCATATGCAAATATCCGCAATCGTCGCCCCATTCCGGTTCAAACCAGGCGGTCGCCGTCGCTACCGGGGTATCCCCGCAAAAAAGGAACAGCACGCGTTCCTCCCGAAAGTAAGGGCGATTCCCGATTTCGTCCCGAAAATCCCTGTTCCATCCAAAAGAAAGGCGGACGACGCTTTCCCAGCTTCCCTCGTCGCCCGGCACAAAGTGACGCAGGCTGAAGCCTGGCGGCAGCTCCGGGTGCGGCAGCCCGGTTAAGCTTTCTCTGCGCATGACCAACTGGGGGAGCTGTCTTTCAGCCGTCATTGCCCATCCCCCCGATGCGCTTTCCGATTTTTCCTGAAATCCGGAAACGTTACAGGCTGTCCGCCCTTCGCGGCGGATTCCATCGAGAGCGGAAAAATGCTGCTCCATAGGGCCGCGTCGTATACGTCGATCGCCGGCGGGCGTTTGCCGCGAACCGCCGAAGCGAACTCCTCCAGCACGAAGAAATCGCCTCCTTCGTGACCGGACGCAAGCGCATGTTCCTCCCACCGCCTCCAGAGCGGGTGGTCGTACTGCGGCTGGTAGCGCCGGAGCGGCTCCCACATTTCTTCCCGCTCGTCATCGTGCCGCTGCCAATCTTTCAGTTCCATCCGCGGGGACCGCCCCTTGAACCAGATCAGATCGTCCTCCTGCTCATGGCGGGCCGACACGTAAGCGCCCTCCGTCCCCTGCAGCACGTAATGCTTCTTGTTGTGCGGACGCGCGGACGTCCAATCGACGCGCAGCGTGATGAGCACTCCGCCGCGGGTTCGGATCGTCGTTACCGCCGAGTCTCCCTGCTTCCAGTAGCCTTCTTGCGCGGCGGGATGGCCGGCGCCCAACTGCTCGTGAAAGTGATGGCGCAAAGCCCGTGAATTGGATACGAAAGTTGACATGTACGCCAATTCATCGCTGTCTTGTTTGTTCAAGGCGATCCATTGCGCTAGCGGTCCGATCGAATGCGTCGGGTAATTCATCCCGTTGTAGGAGTGATGAAGCTGGCCGCGCCACGTCAGCGAACCGTCCGGGCTTAAACAGAACGGCCGCAAATCGTGTATGTATCCGCCCTCCATATAGGTGATTTCCCCGAACATCCCTTGCTCCGCCATATAATGAACGGCCAAATTCGAGCGCGTATAGCAATAGTTTTCGGCCATCATGTACACAAGCCCTGTCCGCTCCACGGTTTCGACAAGCTCCCAAGCCTCTTCCAGCGTGAGGGCGGCGATGACTTCGCTGAGCACATGCTTTCCCGCTTGCAGCGCCTCGATGGATTGGCGGGCGTGCAAGGGCATCGGGCTTGCCAAAAATACGGCGTCGATGCCCGGATTTTGCAGCAGCTGCCCGTAGTCCCGGCACAATTCAATCCACGGGTAATCCTGTTTCCATTGCTGTAAAACGCCCTCGTTGATATCGCAAATGGCGGCGAGTTGGATGTGTCCGGCCAGCGCGGCGAGCGTTTGCCGGAAACGGCCTCCCCGATTTCCGCCGACAATAGCCAAGCGAAGCGGTTGATGCGTCATGAATCGTTACCTCCAGTTGCTTATGCATATTATATTACTTGACGGAGCCGACGACGAGACCTTTTCGAATATACCCCTGCAGCGCAGCGTAAATGATAAGAGGCGGCAGCGAGGTCATGAACAAGCCTGCCAATAGCAGCGGGTAATCGGTGTCGAACCGCTTCAAAATCGTCGCCACCGCAACCGTCATCGTCTTCAGTTTATCGGATTGCAAAAAGATTAACGGCGTGAACAAATCGTTCCACCAGCCGGTCGCATTAAAGATCGCCAGCGTAATAATGCCGGAGCCCGACAACGGCACGATCATGCGCAGAAGCGTTTGAAAATAGCCGGTTCCGTCTATTTTGGCCGCCTCCAAAATTTCGTTCGGGATGCCGCGCATCAGCGAAGTCAGCAAAAAAATGTTGGACGGAACGCTCGTGATCGACCACATGAGAATGACCGACCACAGATTGTCCACGAGCCCCAGGCGCGACATCAGCAAAAAATTCGGAACGATAAACGTGATGCTCGGGATCGTCATCGTGGCGATGATGAGCATGTACAGTGCGGACCGGTGCCTGAACCGTATTTTGGCGAACGCGTAGGATGCAGGAATCGCAATAAGCATCGATAGCGCGAAAGCCGCGGCGACGCAGAACAGCGTATTGCCGAACAGGCGTACCACATCGAAGCGCAGATACAGGGCTGCATAGTTCAACATATGCCATTGATCGGGAATGCCGCCGGGATTTTTGAAAAAATCGACGGCGGTCCGCACGCTGCTCATTCCCATAAACAAAATCGGATATAAATCGACGATGGCGATCGCGGCCAGAATGAAATAAATGACCATATTTGCAAGTAGCGATCTTTTTCTGGACATGCCGCAAGCTCCTTTATTCCTGAAACCGGTCGGACAATTTGATTTGTCCCCACGAGACGATCAATACGATGACGAACAAGACGATGGACAATGCGCTCGCATAACCGAGCTGGTCCGGCGACTGAAACGCTTTGATATAGATCATGTAGTCGATTGGCGTCGTTTCCAGCCCCGGCCCTCCCCGGGTAACGGAAAATACGAGCGAGAACAAGCCGATAAAACAATAAATGACGTTGGTTACCGTGAAATAAACGATCGTCGGCACGAGGGACGGAATGATGATATGGAACAGCCGCTGAAACCAGTTCGCGCCGTCCATGCTGGCCGATTCGAATATTTCGTGCGAAACGGACGATAGACCGGATAAAAAAATGAGCGTTCCTTGCCCAAGCGTTTGCCAGTAAAAGCAGAAGATAAGCACCATGAATGCCGTAGGCACGTACGAGAGCCAGTCCGTATTTCCGCCGGGAAGCCCGAGGGCGCGGATGAATTGATTGACAACGCCAGACTGGGCAAACATCGTCCGCATCAGCAAGCCGACTACAACCGCCGACAGAATGGTCGGGATGTAAAAGACCGATCTGAAAAAACGCCACCCCGGCACTTCCTCGAACAAAAGCACGGATACGATCAGCGAAAGCAGCAGTATTCCCGGAACCGACAGCAGGAAAATAACATTGTTGCGCAGAAGCGTCCATAATTGGCCGTTCGTAAAAATAAACTTGTAATTGTTGAGTCCGATCAAGTAGGACGTGTTTCCATCCCACTTGGTAAAGCTGTGAAACCATGTATTGACCATTGGATAAAAAACAATAACGGCCAGCCCGACAAATGCGGGCAGAAGCGATAAGTAGCCGGATAACGTTTCTTTGGTACGATAATGCATCGCAGGAAGCCTCTCTTTATAAATGAAGCCTGTTTATTTTTGGGCCAATAGCTCGTCCCGCTTCTGATCCAGTTTGGTCAGGAAATCTTGGGGAGCAAGCTGCTGCTTAATGACCAGTGTGTTCAAAGAGCTGATGTATGACGACAATTCGGATGGATAAATGTTGTCCGGCCAAAAAATCGTGCTCGTCTCGTTCGCCCATTTTTGCTGCTGAATAACCAGCGGATCGTCGGTAATTTTGCTGACATCGCTCTTCTTCACGTTGAGCAGCTTGCCGTACCCGTCCTTGAAGCGGGCAGCTTGCTCTTCCTCGCTCAGCAGGAACAAAATAAATTTCATCGCTTCTTCCGGGTGCTCGGACGATTTGGATACGACGAAGTCGGCTCCGCTGCCCCCTACCCCGCCGTTATGCACAAGCGCGGTTTCGCTGTAATCGGGAATTTTGATCATGCCCAGGTTGTCGCCGAGCGCCTCGCGCGCTTCCTTGATGTAGCTGAATCCGCCGAAGATGAGCGCCACCTTGTTGTTATAAAACTGGGTTTTCGCCTGATCGGTCGTGACATAACCGCTTTTGTAAAGCTGAACGTATTGATCGACTACACTAAGCAGCGTAGGGTTGTTGAATTTCATTTTCCCGTTCACGATGTCGTTGATGCCGGACGTTCCGACCATTTGCGCGAACCAGTAGTCGAGGAAGTATACGAAATCGCCGTCGTCGCCCATACCGATCGGGGTAACGCCCTTGTCTTTCATTTTTTGCAGCATGGCCGTAAACTCTTTGGCGTTTTTGGGGTTCGCTTTTTCCGGATCGACGCCGGCGTCCGCGAACAGCTTTTTGTTGTACAAGATGCCGATTGTGCCGTCGCTGCCGTCAGGAACGCCGTAGATCGTGCCTTGGTCGGCGAAATTTTCGGTAACCGAGTTCCATCCGGTCAAGGCGTCGATGTCCTCTTTTTTCAGGAACGAATTGAGCGGCTGCAAATATTGCTTCAAATCAAGCGTATAATTGCCTGACCACAGGTTCGTAATATCGGGGCCGTTTTTGGCGATGCCCGCCGTTTGGAACTTGGTCATCGCGTTCGTGCCGTCCGGAATATCCTGAATATCGATCGTAATGCCCGGATGCGCCGCTTCATACCGTTTGATCGCTTTGTAAATATAGAAATCTTCTTTTTTCTTCGTTTTGTCGTTCTCGTCAATCGTCGGGTAGGATGTGTTCCAAAATACCAGCTTCACATTTTTCTGTGTGCCGCTGCCCGCAGCGTCGGCGTTTTGCGTTGAAGCGGGACCGGTCGTCTCGCCGGCTCCCTTGTTGCTGCTGCAAGCCGCAGTCAGACCGATGCATGCGACGAGCAGCAGTGCCATCCATTTTTTCCGTGTTACCATGCGATTTCTCTCCTCCTGTTTATCCGCTGTTCTTTGTAGGCTTGCTAGGACTATTATAGAAAAAGCGATGCCGACCGGACATTACAGGATCTGACCGATTATTTATCTTTTTATCCCCAAATCGCGGGAATGTAAATATTCCATAAAATGTTTGTAAATAACGGGTTATGCCATTTATCATGTTTAGTTATCAAGGTTCGCGGTCATGGCTGCAAATAACGGGACGGGGAAGCTCCGCGCACCTTTTTGAACATGCGGGTAAAAGAGCTCAAGTTCAAATAACCGAGTATCTCGGAAATTTCGGTCAAGCTTTTGCCGTTTTTCATCATCATGATGGCCAGCTCCGTTTTTTCGTACAGCACGAATTCGGTAAAGCTCATACCGTTCACTTCCCGGAATAGCCTGCTCAAATAAGAACTGTTCAAGTGAAAGGTGTCGGCAATTTCCTGCTGGGATATTTCTTGATGCAAATGATTTTTAATATATTGTTTGATCAGAACGATGATTTTGGTTTTGTCGTAAATGGAATTGGTCAGCGAAAGCAGGCGTTCGGCCCGCTCCATGTCTTCGATAAAAATCGCGGCCGTTTGCTCCAGCTTTTGCGTAGCGTACAGTTGATCGACCAACTGATGGTTGGGGATCGGTTGTTCCTGAACAAGCTCTTCGCAGGCAGACCAAATTCGGAACAAAAATTCCGTAAACATATTTTTGACAATGTTGGGGTTCAGGCGGGGGGAACGGATCAGTTCGGCTTTCAAATCGGCAATTTTTTGCTTGGCTGCGGCAAATTGCAGCGTGCCGATGCATTCGTAAATCTCTTTTTTTATTTCCTGCACTTGCTCGGACATCATTTCGCTCCAAACGATCGCTTCGTCGTAAATACGCTCGTCCGTGTCATAGTACTGCAGCTGCAGCAGCTCGCCGGCTTTGCGGTCATGCGCTTGCCATTCGTGGGGATGGAGGAATACTGCGCTCAAACCGATTGAAAAATGGATGTCCTCCTGTTCGCTGACGTTCCGCATCCAGTGCGCAATGTCCGATGCGGCGGGAAAGCCGGAGCCGATGAAATGCCATCTCTGCCTTTGCCCCTCTTTCACGCCGCCGATAATCGACTCCCCGAACTGCCGCAAGACAAGCTGCTCCAGCTTCATAAGTTTGGCGTCGGTTTGCGATTTGGCGTTCAATTGGATGACGCAGGCCTGAAATTGCCCCGCCTTCAGCGCTGGAGCCGATTCCGGCAGTTGATGGCGGATTTGATCCGCGCTCGTCACGGCCCCGTTCAGCCAGCTTTGCAAAAAAGCTTTGACCGGCAAGGCCGCTGTTTGAATCGCATCCGCCCGCAGCTCCTCGTTCCGTTTTGTCCGTTCAACGGAAAGATTTTGCAAAATGTCGCACAGCTCTTTCATATCCAGCGTCGATTTCAATAAAAAGTCGGTCACCTGCAGTTGAATGGCTTCCCGCGTATATTTCATATTGTGATGGCATGTCAGCACGATGAATTGAGTTCCCGCTCCATGCGTTTTGGCAAAGCGGATAAACTTCAGCCCGTCCATCTTCGGCATCTCGATGTCGACAAGCACGATGTCGGGAAGGTGCTGCTTGAACATTTCGTACGCTTCGATGCCGTCCTTGGCTTCGCAGACGAGGTCCATGCCGAGCGTAGACCAGGGAATCGCCTTTCTTAAGCCAAGCCTGACCAAAATTTCGTCTTCAACTATCATCACTTTCATCAAGATTCCCCCGCTTTCTCATGATCCGCCGTTCTATAGGGAAGGGTGATCGTTACTTGCGTATATTCGCCGATCCGCGAATCGATTGCGATGCCGGAAGCTTCTCCGTATTCCAGGCGGAACCGCTGCTGCAAATTAATGAGGCTAATCCCGGAAGATTGCCGGCTCGGGCGTTGTTTCCAATCGGACTGAAATAGCCGGTTGACAGTCGCCTGCTCCATTCCGATGCCGTTGTCCCGTATGACAATAGCCAGCGTCCCATCCCGAACGCGGGCCTGCACCAGCACGTGCGGTTCTTTGTCGAAAGGATCGGCAAACCCGTGAGTAATCGCATTCTCCAGTATGAGCTGCAGTGAAAATTTCGGGATCGTCGCTTGCCGCGAAGGCTCGTCCAATTCAAGCTCGACATGGATTTGCCGCATCAGCCGGATTTCCTGAAAACGAACGTAGCTCATCGTATAATCTTTTTCCTCTTCCAGCGTGCTGTAGAGCACATCCGTATTTTTCAACGTATAGTCCAGCATCCGGGTCAACGACAAAATCGCTTCCGCCATCGTATGGCTGCCGTCCAAAACGGCCAAAAACCGCAAAGCGTTCAAAGAATTATGCCAAAAATGAGGACGCATTTGCTCCTGCAGCGAATGCAGTTCCAGTCTTCTTTTCTCGCTTTCTCCGCGCTTAATCGTTTGAAATTGTTCATGGATTTGCTCGAAAAAAAGAAAAATTCCGCGGTTTAACGTCTCGATCTCTTTAAATCCTTTGTACGCATAAGGGGCGGGAGTCAAGCCGTTCCCCGCATTTCCCGCGTTTCTCACGATTTTCGACAATTGCCCGATGGGCAGCGTCACTTTCGTGTACAGAATGCAAAAGAAGGTGACGATCAACAAAATCGACAGCGCCGTCATGAACGCGGTTGTCCGCCAAATGTTGATGCTGTCCGCTTGCAGCAAATGCGGCGGGATTAGCGAAACCATCGTCCACGGCGTGGAGGAAATTTGTTTGAAAATCAAATAATACTCGGTTCCGTTCAGCCGGATTTTTTGCGTGCCCGTATCCGTGTTGCGGGTTTTTACCGTCTGGTAAATGCTCTTCAACGAGTCGGTGTCCTGAGACAGCGCCGGAGCCAAATTTTCATTTTGAAAAATTTTTTGCCCGTCCCCGGAAAGAATGAAAACCGGGTTCTGCTCGTTGATCTGAGCTCTGTTCAACATGCGTTCGATCAAGGCTCCGTTCATCTCAATAACGAGAATGCCCAGGGAGCGGTTGTTCTGGATGATATTTTTACTGACGTACATGGCGTTCGCAAAAGCATCGCGATGAAAATCCGCAGTCACGTTCCAGTGAAGATAATTGTTATCGAGCGATATGCGCTGGTAATACCAAGGGAAAGTGGACACCGTTTCTTTGAGCCGCTTCTCCTCCCAGACGTTCAAAGCCGGATAAGCGTACAGCCCTTTCTGATCGGTAAGGATTTGAATATTGATAGGAAGCCTGACATGATAATATTCCGAAAACAGGCGAATTTGCTCTTCCGTCTTTTTTTTGATTTGAGTGCCGTCCGACTGCAGAGCGCCGATTAAATCCGGATTATTGGATAATGCGCGCGCAAAATCGTCCATATAATTTAAATTACTGGATATGTTGACCGACAAGGAATCCATATTTTCAACGATCATTTGGTGGTACTGCTCTTCGATCGTCCGCGTCGATTGCTTGCTGATGACATAACCCTGAAAAGCTATGAGAAACAAGATCAAGAGAGAAATCAAAATAAACAGCAGCAGCCTCCAACCGGAAAAAAACGTACGAATATTATGTCCCCAGCTCAAGTGTACTTATCTCCCCGCCTTTAGTCTTAATAGTCAATTATAGCAGGCTTCAACAAAAACAATTTTTAAGATTGCATTAACGAAACGTTACCCCAAGCGCAACGGGAACACGGAGTGACGGCGGGGGCATCGTAAAAACAAAAAATCACCCTGGGGGGGTGACTTATAAATGTATCGATTTTGCGGCCCGCGACACCACCGGCCATCTTGCAGGCTTTGTGAACGGTCAGGCCAATCCACCGTCTTGGGACGTTACAAGTACAAGCTGTGATATGGTTTCGGCTATAGCGTCCAGGAATTGGATGCCGGACCATACAAGTCACGCATGGATACCGGAAGTCCCAGCTGCTTCATGTAGGTAAACATTTGACCTCGATGATGATAAATATGCGTCGTGATCTCCATCAACCATTTTATCTGAGCAGCAGGTTGATGTTTGGCAAAGAATGGGGCGGTTGATTTATAAAGCAGCTCCTTTTCATTCAAGGAATTCATGTAGCTTTTTAACTCATGGAATCCGCGGTGCATGACATCCGACAAAGAGGCAGCGTCTCTTAGATGCATGACCGATATGGCCAGATTCCTCACTTCCTCCTTGGATTGCTCCTGCAGGATGGCTAGTTCCAGCGCAGGGACGTGGACAAGATGACGGGCAAGCTCGAGCAAACTCCGCATATTCTCGCCGGGACGATACTCCCATTGGTCCTCTTCAATTATGGAAAGCAATGCATTGGTTGTGGTAAGAGCTAGCTCCATTTCTTGAAAAAGAAGTTCTTTGATGTGGGAAATATCTTGATTCATCCTCTCTCATCCTTTCTAATCTGCAAAAGTATTGTCGTCAATGACTATAGCACGCAAATAAGTCAGATCTTGGCTTATTTGCATGGTAAAATAGATGAAAATATGCGGCGAGGAATGATCCCGACTTGATAAAATCACAGCGCTTAATTCGACTAATGATGGTGATCAACGCTAAAAAATCGTTTACCGTTAGAGAACTCGCCGACGAGTTTGGTCTGTCTCCGCGCACGATCACCCGAGATTTACAGGAATTGAGCGAAGTCGGCTTTCCGATCTATACGGTACAGGGACGCGGCGGCGGTTATCGTCTGCTCCAGGAGAGGATGCTGCCGCCGATTGCCTTTTCGGAGAATGAAGCGGTCGCTATTTTTTTTGCTTGCCAATCTTTACAGTATTTCGGTTCGGTTCCTTTTGATGAGAGTGCGGCATCGGCGATTCATAAGTTTTATCATTACTTGCCTGCTAGTGCGAAGGAGCAAATCGATCGGCTCAAGAATCGAGTGGTGATCTGGAACCCTCATCGAACCATGTCCGCGGATTGCCTCCAAATCTTGATGCAAGCGATCATGATCAACAGCGTTGTGACGATCGCCTATAAATCCAACGATGGAGAGACGCAAAGAGAAATTCAACCAATCGGCCTCTATGCGAGCGAAGGATACTGGTACTGTCCGGCTTACTGTTTCCTGCGGCAAACGTACCGACTTTTCCGCGCGGATCGCATCGTCTTCGCTAGCTTGAACGATTCGTTTCCTTATAGGGAAGATTTGAGCGATAGATCGGTCTTTGATTGGATTACCCCAAATTTGGCACGTTTTAAAGATCAATGCGATTTGATTGTCGAGCTTACGGAGGAAGGCGTACGTTTGCTTGAAACCAGCGTTTGGTTTGGACCCTATATTGAGGTTCGCGAAGACGGAGGCAGAGGCGGAAAAATCAAAATTCGAATTCCTGTACAAAAAATATCTTTTTTTGCGGATTTGATCTGGCAACTGGGAGGGGAAGCGAGGATTTTGGAACCTGCAGCAGCTGTAGATTACATCAAACAAAAAATAGAAACGACCAGACAGCTTTACCTTTGAACCGGCTGACGTCTGACAAAATGACCAAGGGGCACGAAACCAAAATTTGGCTCTCGGAGCTTCGTGGAACATATTTGAAAACAAGATTGTATTGTCCCATGAAAAATAATACATGCTATAATTGGAGGAGCCGACTGCTCGTGGTCTTAATAACGCCTTTTCAGGAGGAATGGATAATGGATGATACAGATGAGATTCAAGCACTCTACGAACAGCTATTAGCTGCGTGGAATAATCGAAATGCTCGTGGGATGGCTGAATTATTCTCTGAAAATGGTGAGCTTATCGGCTTTGACGGGAGTCAGGCGATTGGATCGGATGAGATATACTCACACCTGAATCCAATTTTCCAGGATCACCCCACTGCTCGATTTATAAGCAAAGTCAAAGAGGTGCGATTTCTAACTTCAAATGCAGCTATACTACGAGCCATTGCAGGTATGGTGCCTCCTGCACAAACAGACATTAACCCAAAAGTTAACACACATCACACTTTAATCGTCGTTAAAACTGAAGGAAGTTGGCGTATAGAGCTCTTTCAAAATACACCGGCTCAATTTCATGGAAGACCTGAGTTAGTGGAGCAAATGACAGAAGAATTAAGACAACTTCTCAAATGAACCAAAATTCCTTTTACGCTCATTCTTCGCGAAAGCCTGAGCAATCAGACAAAATAAAAAGGTTCCTAATCTGCATCAAAAAGCAGATCAGAAACCTATTGTTGATGTTGTGATGCGGTCGAGAGGACTCGAACCTCCACGGGGGGTTAGCCCACACGGACCTGAACCGTGCGCGTCTGCCAATTCCGCCACGACCGCAAGTAAAACATGGTGAGCCATGTAGGACTCGAACCTACGACACCCTGATTAAAAGTCAGGTGCTCTACCAACTGAGCTAATGGCTCTAATTCAATTGTAAAAATGGCGGAGCCGACGGGATTCGAACCCGCGGTCTCCTGCGTGACAGGCAGGCATGTTAGGCCTCTACACCACGGCTCCACACTGGATAAAACAACTTAACCTTTAGGAGGTTGGTTGCGGGGGCAGGATTTGAACCTGCGGCCTTCGGGTTATGAGCCCGACGAGCTACCGGGCTGCTCCACCCCGCGTCATTAGGACCTTGTTAGAGTCTCCATTTAATAACGAAATATGTACCAACTACGATATTTCATTAATGGTGGAGGCTGACGGGATCGAACCGCCGACCCTCTGCTTGTAAGGCAGATGCTCTCCCAGCTGAGCTAAGCCTCCATGGGATATCGGAATCACCTTTGTATGGTGAAACCTTATGACCCGTAGGGGATTCGAACCCCTGTTACCTCCGTGAAAGGGAGGTGTCTTAACCCCTTGACCAACGGGCCTTGAAAATGGCTCCCCGAACAGGACTCGAACCTGTGACAACTCGATTAACAGTCGAGTGCTCTACCAACTGAGCTATCAGGGAACAGTGCTTGGCAACGTTCTACTCTCCCAG
>NZ_JBZYAO010000070.1:0-13559 GCF_059820445.1 Paenibacillus sp. sgz302190 | reverse complement strand
TCCAAGACTCGTTATTGGTGATGTGGCTAACACCTTTCCAAGCAGGGTTCCCACCTGCTACCTCACTCGACCTATGCTTGGTCGCTCCACTTTTGCAGGTTTTCGTTCTCGCAAGGCAAGCCGGGCTCAGCTTTCGCCACCCAGCCGGTTGCGCCATCTTGCGCGAACAAAAGACCCCAGTCGCCCGTCAAGTGAAATACCGCACGGGTGTTGCCTCTGCATAACGGCGGTCGGCGGCCGACCACGCACAAAAAAGGCGCATTCCCGAAGGATACGCGCCTTGTTCTCATTTGTTTTCCGTTATTTTGCGCCATAGAGTGGAGCGGTTGATGCCCAATCTTTTGGCGGCTTTGGACTGGTTCATGTTTTCTTCCTCCAGAACAAGCTGGATGATTTCCCGTTCGATATCTTCCAGCGGGCGGCTGATATCGATGCGCCCGGCCGCTCCGCCGCGCCGTTTGTCGCCGCTGTTCGAAGCGTAAAGGAGCTGCAGCGCGTCATCCTCCAAATATTCGCCGCTCGCATTTTTTACGGATTCCTCGATCATCTCTTTCAATTCGATAAAGTTCCCTTTCCAAGGGTGCGTCCGCAGCTCCTCCAGCACCGCAGGACGGATGCCGACGACCTGTTTGCCGTATTTTTCGTTGCTTTGCACTATAAAAGTGCGCACCAGCTCCTCCAAATATCGCGCATGATCGCGAAGCGGCGGAAAAAACAAGCTCGCCCGGCTGAGCGATTCAAACATTTTCGAATCGAGCAGCATTTCGTCCTTCAATTGATCCGGGCTGCGCAAAAACGAAAACACAAAATAGCTTGTCAGCTTCGGCAGCATTTGGCACAGTTTCCGCTGCAAAGAAGCCGGCGTTTTTTCCAGGCCTCTGATGTACACCAACGAGTCGGCTTGGGCGTTTTGCACAACTTTAAGCAGTCGGGTGCACGTCTCCTCGCTGCCATCCTGGATCACGATTTCCATCATGCTCCCGTCTTTATACCGCTCCATTTGATACAGCATATCGCAAAACAGCATTTTCCCGCTTCCCGTCTCGCCGTAAACGGCAATCGGCAAATGCTCCCGGAACCGCTGTTCCGCGGCGATGAACGCCTGTTGAAACGGTTCGCCGAGCGTAATGATCGGGGGAAATGCGGAAGCCCCGCTTTTTTTATGGTAAATGATATGCAAGCTGTCCGCTGCATCCTCCGAAGCGGTCAATTTGAACAAATATGAAGGTTTGGCAGGAACAAGGTTCAGCAGTTTCGCCGAAACCGTCAACTTCTTGCCGGCCGCATAAAAATTCAACGGCTCATACAAAGGCTGCTCCCGCTGCAAATCCTCGATTAATTTCAAAAAGTAGGGATGATCCGCGAACAATGAATTCGCTTCGCTCTCTTGCTCTTCCAACTGCAGGCGCTGCTTAAACAAAGCATTGGCATACTCCATTACGCCCTGCTCATTGACGATCGCAAAGCCCTGATCCACCTGGTTCAACAAATCCTCATAGACGACATTGCGGATTTTGGAAGAGTTCAGCACCCGGTACATCTGTTTGGCCGAGTAAAAAGCGTCAAGCACCGACTCCCGCCCCGAAGTGATCAAAACCCCCTGCATGCCGAGCTCATTAGCCAGGCGGGTCGTCACGTTATCGCCGACAACGACGATAACTCCTTCTTCCTTCGCTTTTCTCAAAGCGGGCTCGACTTCATGCTCCCCCTGAACTTCCGCGCACGGAATTTCGATATTCATCAAGCTCGATACGGCGCCGAAACCTTGAATGATGTTGGGAAATCCGATGATTTTGATTTTCGATTTGTAGCCCTTCAGCAGCGTCAAAATTCTTAAAATGTCAAATCCCGAAACCTGGATTTCAACTACGGGCTGCGGAATATGATTCCGGAGCAGCCTCGCCGTGCCGCCGCGGCTAATCACGACATCGAACTCTCTGTTCATATAACGTTCTTTGAACGCATGAAGGCCTTCGGACAGGTCGCCCTGAATAGCTGTAATCTCAAATTCCGGAAGCTCGCTCTCCAAATTGTTGATCAGCTCCAAAAGCCCGCGATACGGGGCAATGACCAATGTCTTTATTTTCACGTTTACACCCTCTGTTGCAATTTTAGGCATAATATAGCTCAATTCTGCGAAAATTGCAATTATGAAAACGAAAAAATTTCGATATATTTTTGTCCGCCGGGCAACCGCTTCACAACAATCGCTAATTCAGCAAGATTGTTTCAAAATATAACAATAAATGAATTGACGACCTATCCATCACATGATATATTCGTTAAAAGTGCTATATCGCAACACAAATTAATAACTCCAATCATCCCAATAAACCGAATTGCCGTATTAATTAACACGCCCGAAAAATTTAGAAAGCGCTTTATATCCTGCACAGAATGAGGGGAACTCGTATGGATCAAACCAAAATCGTCCATTTAAAATCGCTGCTGCAAGACGGGCAATGCTATTTGCATCATGAATCCGACCGGATCGAAGCGCTGATTCCTGCCGCCGCGCCGACCAATCACGCCCCCGCTTTGATCGAACTGGATAACGGAGATTTGCTGTGCGTATGGTTTGGCGGATCTGACGAAGGGGCCGGCGACATTAAAATTTACATGTCCAGGCTGGGCCACCGGCAGGCGCAATGGACGTCCCCTGTCCGCCTCTCCGACGACTTTGCCAAAGCCGATCAAAATCCGTCCCTGTTTCAAGCCCCAGACGGAAAAGTTTGGCTGCTGCACACGACGATGGACACCCGCGGCTGCTCGCTGGCCGAATGGCAAGCCATGCTCAAAAGCAAAGAGGCGTCAGGGCCGTTCGCCATGCAGCATACGTCCCGGGTGCAATGCCGGATCTCCGGCGACAACGGGGAGCATTGGAGGCCTTCGGAGGCGCTGTTTGACGAGCCGGGAACTTTTTGCCGTCATCCCATTGCAGTATTGAGCAACAACCGCTGGATATTCCCCGTCTGGTACAGCAGTCTCGACGAAACGAAGCAATTCGGCCACGATTACAGCGCCGTGCACGTATCCGACGATGAGGGCCGTTCATGGCGAAAAATTGAAATTCCCGGCAGCAGAGGGAGAGTCCACGCTTCCATCGTGGAGCTTGACGACGGCAAGCTCGCTGCTTTTTTCCGCAGCCGCAATGCAGACCGGATTTATTCCAGCCGATCGTCGGACTACGGGGAAAGCTGGACCGTGCCCGAGAAAACGGCGCTCCCGAACAACAATGCGTCGATCCGCGCCATTCGCCTCCAAAGCGGCGGCATCGCCATCATTTTCAACAATTGCAGCGCAAACGAAGATCCGGATGTAACGATTTGGCCCTATGAGAGAATTCCCGTTACGATAGCGATTTCCGAGGACGAAGGAAAAACTTGGCCGTACATGCGGCATATTGACACGGGAGATCATTATTGCGGGGAAGAGAATGCGCGGTTCAACCGGAGATACGAATACCCCTTTCTCATCCAATCGAAAGACGGAATGATCCATGCCGCTTATGCATTCGGTACCCGCACGCACATTAAATACGTGAGCTTTTCCGAACAATGGGTGAAAGGCATCGAAAAAAACAAATGGCCATGGGACAATTTCCCGATGGAGTGAAAAAAGCCTGTGAACTGCCGGCTTCCTTTCGGAAACGGGCAGCTCATAGGCTTTTTTGCCGCGCCGCAGCGCCTGGACCCGGCGATCAATCCGCCAGCTTACGTGAGGCCGGCGAAACCGGTCTGCCGCAAACCTTCATATAAAATAATTGCGGCGGAGTTGGAAAGATTAAGCGACCGCACCGCATCGCTCATCGGCATCCGCATCAAAGTTCCCGGATGCGCGTTCAGGATAGAGTCAGGCAAGCCTTTGGTTTCCTTGCCAAAAACAAAGAAATCGCCGTCCTGAAATGTAAAATCCGTGTAACGCTTTTCCGCCTTCGTCGTCGCGAAGAAAAACCTCCGGTCCGGATATGCTTGCAGCACCTCGTCAAACGAATCGTGGTATTCCAGCTTTACGGAATGCCAATAATCAAGCCCCGCGCGTTTCAACGTTTTGTCGTCGGTTTGGAAGCCTAAAGGCCTTACTAAATGCAGATAAGTTCCCGTCGCCGCGCAAGTGCGGGATATATTGCCTGTATTTGCGGGTATTTCTGGTTCGACCAGCACGATATGAAAAGCCATTTCCGTCAAATTCACCTCACATTATATCCTATTATAAGAGCAGCAGGAAATCAATTTAACACAGGGATAACTTTATCTTAATATGTCGTTGATAGAATACCTTCATAATAGACTTATCATTCGATTAAAGGAGCCGACATATCGATGAAAAGAAAAATATTAGTTGTGGATGACGAGCCGTCCATTTCGATGCTTATAGAATTCAACTTGAAACTGGTAGGATACGAAGTACAGTGCGTTTACGACGGCGAAGCCGTATTTGAAGCTATCCAGACGTTCCGTCCGGATTTGATCGTATTGGATCTGATGCTGCCCAAAATGGACGGTTTCCAGGTTTGCCGCAAGCTGAGAAACCAAAACAATCTCGTGCCGATCATTATGCTGACCGCTATGCAGGACTTGACCGACAAAATCGCCGGATTGGACAACGGAGCGGACGATTATATGACCAAACCGTTCAGCCCGCAGGAGCTGATCTCCCGCATCCAGGCTATTATGCGGCGCGTGCAGGCGCTGCCGTCCACGAACGAGAACGCGCCTATGCACATCGGCCAGATTACGATCCGCTCGGATCAGCGCGAAGTTACGGTCAGCGGCACTCCGATCGAGCTGACGCCCAAAGAGTTCGAACTGCTGCTCTTCCTTTGCAAGCACCGCGGGAAAGTGCTCAGCCGCCAGCAGCTGCTGCACGGCGTATGGGACTACCACTTCCTCGGCGATACGCGGATTGTCGACGTTCACATCTCCCATTTGCGCGATAAAATCGAGAACAATGCGCGCAACCCCGAATATATCGTCACGATTCGCAACGTCGGCTACAAGCTGACCGAGCCTGCCGTGAAGGAATCGCTTGCCTAGCCGCAACTGGCGCATCCCCCTCATGAACGAAAAAGCACCCCCAGCTCTCTTTACCGGAGAGGTTGGAGGTGCTCTTTTTTACTTTTGCCGTCTATTAAGCCCGAACCGATTCGCTAAATGCTTCGCGCGCCTGACGGGCCGCTTCCACCATATGCCGCAGAGAGGCTTCCGTCTCTTCCCACTTCCGCGTTTTCAGGCCGCAATCGGGATTGATCCAAAACAATTCCGGCTGCAGCGCCCGGAGCGCCCGCCCGATCATCTCGGTCATTTCCTCCGCTTGCGGCACGCGCGGACTGTGAATGTCGTACACGCCCAGACCGATGCCGTGATCGTAGCCCTGCAGCTCAAAGCTTGAGATCAGCTCGCCGTGGCTGCGGGACGTTTCAATCGAGATCACGTCCGCATCCAATGCGCGTATGGAATCGATCATATCATGGAACTCGCAGTAGCACATGTGGGTATGAATTTGCGTCGTATCCTTGACGCTGGAAGTGGCGATGCGGAACGCTTTGACCGCCCATTCCAAATAACTCTGCTGATCCTTCGCCTTCAGCGGCAAGCCCTCTCTGAGCGCCGGCTCGTCAACCTGAATCATCTCGATGCCTGCGCTCTCCAACGCTTTAACTTCCTTCCGCAGCGCCAGCGCGATCTGGTTCGCCACCTGTTCGCGGCTCAAATCGTCTCTGACGAACGACCAGTTCAAAATCGTGATCGGCCCGGTCAGCATGCCTTTAACCGGAAGAGCCGTCAGCGACTGGGCATAGGCGCTTTCCTTCACCGTCATCGGCGCCGCGAATGCGACATCCGCGTAAATGACGGGCGGCTTGACGCAGCGGGAGCCGTACGATTGCACCCAGCCGTTCTGCGTAAAGGCGAAGCCGTCCAGCTTCTCGCCGAAATATTCCACCATGTCCGTGCGTTCGAACTCACCATGGACGAGCACATCCAGGCCGATCTCTTCCTGGATCTTGATGCAGCTGGCGATCTCCTGATCGATGAACGCTTCGTACTTCGCCGTGTTCAGCTCGCCCTTCCGCCATTTCAGGCGGGCGCTGCGTACCTCCGGCGTCTGCGGGAAACTGCCGATCGTCGTCGTCGGCAGCAGCGGAAGCTTCCAGTGAGCGGCTTGCAGCGCAAAGCGCTCGGCAAACGGCAGACCGCGCGTATGCGAGACTACCTCAAGCCCGGCCAACTGCGCGGCTACATCCTGGCGGTTCCGCTCAGGCAGCGCGCGGAAGCCGGCAAGCGCCTCCCGGTTCCACTGCCACTCGGCCGCAGCGGATTCCTGTCCGCCTGCGAGCGCCTGGCCGAGCAGCCTCAGTTCGACCAGCTTCTCGTTGGCGTAAGCAAGCGCCTGCTTTAATGCGGCGGGAAGCTTCGTTTCCCGCACAACGGTTACAGGCACATGCAGCAGGCTGCAGGACGGCTGGAGCACCAGCCGCTCGTGCGGTACGTGTGCCGCAAGCTTTTGCGCCAGCAGCAGCTTCGCTTCCAGGTCGGCGCGCCATATGTTGCGCCCGTCGATAATGCCGGCGCCAAGACGCTTGTCGGCCGGAAATCCGTGCGCCTCCACAGCCCGTAAATTGGCCCCGCCATCGTGCACGAAATCCAGTCCGATGCCTTGAACAGGCAAGCGGACCACCCGCTCATAATGCTCGACCGCCTCAAAATACGTCTGCAGCATCACGTTCAACCCCGGCACTTCCCGATGGATGGCGCCGTAAATTTGCTCCACAAGCTCAAGTTCCTCCGCGGACGGATTCGTCGTCAAGGCGGGCTCATCGATCTGCACCCAAGCGACGCCTTCTTGCGCCAGTTCCTTCAACACCTGCAAATAGACCGGCAAAAACTGCCCGACTTTCTCGCCGAGCCGCGAAGCCGCGAACCCCTTCGACAGCTTGAGGAACGTGTACAGCCCGACCAGCACAGGTTTGCCTTCGACGTCCGCCCTGGACTTGGCAAAGCGGTACGCCTCCAGCGGTTTGTTGTATGTTAACGTTGGTGCGTCCTCCCCGATTTCCGGGACGATGTAGTGATAATTCGTATTAAACCATTTTGTCATTTCACAGGCCGCGCCCTGACTGTTCCCGCGCGCCATCGCGAAATAAGTGGCAAGCGGCACGCACCCTCCCGAATGCGCGAACCTCGCCGGAACGATACCGAACATGACCGCCATATCCAGCATCGAATCGTAATAAGTGAAATCGCCTACCGGGATTTCGTCCAGCCCCGCATATTTTTGAAATTGCACATGCGCGAGCTGGATCCGCTCCATCTCCGCCACTAAGTCCTGCTCGCTTATTTTACCGGACCAGAACGCCTCCAGCGCTTTTTTCCATTCCCGGTCCTCACCGATTCTCGGATATCCCAAATTGCCAATTTTTATTGCACCAGCCACTTAAGCTCGCCTCCGTTTTCCTTATTTGTACTTTCTGAGCGGAACACAAAAAAGACGTCGTTCCCTCAAAAAGACAAAGGGAAAGACGCCTCGCGATTATACTTATCGGTTGCCATCTAACACCTCCCTATCTCCCGTAGGTAAAAGCAGTGTCGTTGAAACAGGCAGGTCTCCTGGCTATCAGCGTCATCATCGGCAGCAGCCTTCCCGGTTATTCATTCAACCAGTGGCGATGTTTGCTGCGACTCTTCTGTTACAGTGGCGGGACCGCGTCGGCTTTGCACCGAACTTCCCTTTTAAACTCAAGCCCAAGAACGATTCATTCGGGCGAGAGCACCTGTCTCCACAATATGCAATTGTCTGCTTACATTCGATACAATGTATAACTATACATGAATATTAATTTTTATACAAGCTTTTCTTACAAATTGTCAAAAACAAAATCGTCGTCATTCAGCGGCTCCACATGAATCGTGCGAACGTAGCCGTTGCCTTTTTTGGAGAAAAAGTCGTGCTGCTTCGTCTTGGTGCTGAGTCCGTTCAGCACGATCGGATTGATCTCCTCTTCCGGGAATGCAGGGTCGAGCCCGAGATTCATAAACGCCTTGTTCGCGTTATAACGCAGGAACGCCTTCACTTCCCGGTCCAGGCCGATCGCGCTGTACAGATCCTCCGTGTACCCTTCCTCATTCGCATGAAGCTCCTTCAGAAGCGCGGTCAAAGTCTCGTAAGCCTCGTCCTGCTCCTGCGGCGTCAGCTCCTCGTACACTTCCTGGGCAAGCACGCCCACATACAGCCCGTGAATGCTTTCGTCGCGCAAAATCAGATCGATGATTTCGCCGCTGCTAGTCATCTTGCCTTGGCCGGCCAAATACAGCGGATAGAAAAAGCCGCTATAGAACAAATAGCTTTCAAGCAGCACGGATGCCGCCATAGCCAAATACAGATCCTTGCGGGTGTGAATGCCGTCGTAATATTTGGCAATCGTATTCGCCTTGAACTGCAAATACGGATTTCGCTCCACCCAGAGGAAAATGTCGTTGATCTCCTCCGTCGTAGACAGCGTCGTAAAAATGCTGCTGTACGATTTGGCGTGAATTTGCTCCATCATGCCCATGAAGCTGAGCACCGCTTTGCGCTGCAGCCCGTCCACATGCTCCAAAATTCTTGGCATCCCTACGCCGCCCTGCATCGTATCGAGCAGCGTAAGCCCGCCCAGCACTTTCATATACAGGTCGCGCTCCGCTTCGTTCAGCGTCATCCAGGACATTTTATCGTCAGACAGAGGAATTTCTTCGTCCGTCCAAAACTGCATAATATTTTGATTCCAGAACGTGATCGTAAAATCGTCGTCAGGCCGGTTCCAGTTGACGGCTCTCTTGGTGGTCATCTTGTATTCATTCCCCTTCCCGTTACACCGAACAGCTGACGCACTCTTCAACGGAGAGCTGGTTCGTCCGCGTGTAATAGAGCGATTTTAACCCGACGCGGGCAGCGTACAAATAATAGCGCGCAAGCTGTCTGGTCGTCACATCGCTGTTGACATGAAGCACCGTCGAAATGCCTTGATCGACATGCGTCTGGATTTCGGCAATCAGGTCAAGAATTTTGAATTGGTTCATTTGATACGCCGATTTATAGAAGAAGAAATTGTCTCTCCGCAAATACGGCATCGGGTAATACGTCGTCGAGTTCGCGTACGTCCGCGTTTCGATCGGCTCGACGATCGGCATGACGCTGGAAGTCGCATTCTGGATGTACGAAATGCTTTGCGTAGGAGCGATAGCCATTCTGTACGCATGGTAAAGCCCGTGAGCGCGCACTTCTTCCTTCAGCTTGGCCCAATCGTCCGGAGAAGGAATCTGCATGCCCTCGAACAGTTGTTTCACCTTGTCTGTGACCGGGCGGTAATCGGTTTGCAAGTAGCGGTCAAAATAAGCGCCGCCGGCATATTCTGAAAGCTCGAACCCGTCGAACGTCTCGCCCTTCGACTTCGCGATCTCCATGCTTTTTTCAATCGAGAAGAAATTCATCGCCATGAAAAACGTGCGGACAAAATCTTTCGCTTCTTCGCTCTCATAACTGATCTTGTTTTTGGACAAATATCCGTGCAGGTTCATCGCACCCAGTCCGACCGAGTGCAGCTCGCGGTTCGCCTTCGCTACGCCCGGCGCGTTGGCGACCGTCGTCATATCGCTGACGGAGGTCAGCGCAATCATGCCCTCGTGCACCGATTCGCGCAGCTTTTTCAGATCCATGACATTCGCTATGTTCAAGGAAGCCAGATTGCAGCTAATATCTCTGCGAATCAGGTTCTCATCGCCGTAATCGCCGATTTCCGACGTCTCTTGCAGCTGAAAAATTTCCGTGCAAAGGTTAGACATCTTGATCGCGCCGATCTGCTTGAGCGGGTGCGCCAAATTCGCATTGCTGCGGTTCATCATGTAAGGATAGCCGGATTCCAGCTGCGTCGTGGCGATTTTTACGAGCATTTCGCGGGCGCTCATCACCGGTTTCTTTTTGACTCTAGGGTCCGCCAGCAGCGTGTCGTACATCTCGTCCATGTCCATATCGTCAAGGTGCTTGCCGTACGCTTTGTATACCGTATAAGGCGCGAACACATGCAGCGGCTGGTTCTCTTCGGCCAGTTTGTAGAACTTATTCGGCACGATCAAACCGATCGACAGCGTTTTGAGGCGCGACTTTTCGTCCGCATTGATTTTTTTGCTGTCCAAAAATTCCATGAGGTCCCATCCGAAGATGTTGTAATACGCCGCTCCGGAACCTTTACGCTGGCCCATCTGATCCGCATAGGAAAAAGCGTCCTCCATAAGCTTGAGCACCGGCATAATGCCTTTGGCCGCACGCTCGACGCCTTTGATCGACTCTCCGCGGCCGCGCAGCTTGGACAGATTGACGGCCACGCCGCCGCCGATTTTGGACAGCTGCATGCACGTGCCCAGCACATAGTTAATCGAATTCAGCGAATCGTCCATCTCCAGCAGGAAGCAGGATACCATCTCGCCCCTGCGGCTTTTGCCGGCATTCAAAAACGTCGGCGTCGCAGGCTGCAGCCGCTGTTCCATCATCGATTTCGCCAACTGTTTCGCCGTTTCCGCATCGCCGCGACCCAAGTAAAGCGCCACAATCGCGACCCGGTCCGCATAATGCTCAAGATAAAGGGTTTTATCGTCACTGCGCAAAGCGTAATCCGTATAAAACTTCGAAGCCGCCATATACGAGGAGAATTCGAAGTTATATTCGTGAGTGATTTTGTATGTATCTTCAACTTCGGATGCGGAATATTTCTCGTAAACATCCTCGTAAAAGTTGTTATCTATCATGTAACGAACCTTCGAAGCCGTATCGGCAAAATGAAGGCTGTTGCGGTTCACTTCTTCCATAAATTCGTGCACGGCTTCCCGGTCTTTCTCCAATTGAAAAAAGCCGTCGACACCGCGCTGCATGATCTGGTTGTTTAACTCAATATGCCGCAATTGCGTGCACCTCCTGAACAAATCGCTGAACATCCTGCCGGGTTCCGGACAGTTCAAACTTGCCGAGCACAGGCACGCCGTAACGCTCGGCGATGCGGTCCGCGCTCTTTGCGAATCCATCTCCCCAATTCCGGTTCCCGCTGGCCGCTACGCCTTGGAGCCTAGGATGGTTCCGCTCCAAAAAGTGTGCGACTTTCTCCGGAATTTGACCAAAGCCTGTCGTATAGGTGACAAGCACGAAAGGTTCATCCATCTTCATCGCCTCTTCAATTTGAACCGCAGGCAAATTTAATTTTTTAATAAATCTGCGGACATTTCCCGTCTTGGAATCGTAAGCAATCAGCATGGGATTTCGTCTCCTTCTGTCAAAACCATTAAAATGGCGCATTCGGCAAAAAGAAGGACCGAATACGCCACAGGAACATGCGAACATAACGCCTGCCACTGGAGTGGGAGTCTGGACACCTTCCTATCTGCCGTAGGGGTGATTCTTACGAATAGGCAGGTCTCCTGGCTTGGGATCATCATTCCCATCCGCCTTCCCGGCTTTCCTATCGGAGCAAGCCAGTGGCAATCGGATGAAAACTCCTCCTGAACAGTGGCGGGACCGCGCCGGATTTGCACCGGACTTCCCTATTAAGCTTCGTGCGTGTCTCTAGAACGCGAAGCACCTATCCATCACGAGATATAGTTGATAGATTTCAATTTATATCAAGATATAGTGTTTGTCAATGAGCAAATCCGACTATCAAACCTCGAAAATCTCTCATTTCGGAAGCCTCGTTCAGCTATAAAAAACGGCAAAAAATATGTGGATAAAAGGCGTGAAATGGCAAAATAAGGAACGTCATTTTCGGCTGTTCCTTGTCCGGCGCGGGCTAAATCGGAGTCCTGATTTCATCATTCAGAGCAATGCGCTGGGGATATTCGCTTGCAAATCTGGGGATAAACTGGGGATAATCCGGTACGAAAGTGGTGCACCAAAAACAAAAAAATAGGTCCATGCCAGCATCCTCATAGGCCTTTAGGACCCCCATGCAACAACAACGGGACGAAGCCCTCTCTACCAAATAAATCCAATTTCATGCCAAAACACCAAACAAAGCTATCCAGGGACGGAACAACGCCCTGAATAGCTTTAAAAATTGAATGATACAAGTCCAGCCGGTCGATTTATCCGTTGCGCTTTTGGAAATCGGCCATAAAGTCAGCCAACGCTTTGCAGGAAGCATATGTCACCGCGTTGTAAGTCGAAGCTCTTAATCCGCCTACGCTGCGATGGCCTTTCAAACCGACAAAGCCGTTCTGCTCGGACTCTTTAATAAATTTCTTCTCAAGCTCCTCATCCTGCAGACGGAACGTCACGTTCATCATCGAACGGCTGCCCGCATCGACCGGACTGCGGTAGAAGCCTCCGCTTTGATCGATCGCGCTGTAGATCAGGCCTGTTTTTTCGAGGTTGTTTTTTTCGATGGCCGCAAGTCCGCCCTGCTCTTGAATCCATTTCAGCACAAGGTTTACCATGTAGATGGAGTACACCGGCGGCGTATTATACAACGAGTTGTTTTTGCCATGGATTTCATAGCGCAGCATCGTTGGAATGGTTTTTGGCAAATCCTGGAGCATGTCCTCTTTCAGGATAGCGACGGTAACGCCGGACGGACCGAGGTTTTTTTGCGCGCCCGCGTAGATCATGCTGAATTTCGACACATCGACAGGACGGCTCAAAATGTCGCTGGACATATCGGCGATCAGCGGCACGCTGCCTGTGTCCGGAAAGCTTTGGAACTGCGCCCCTTCGATCGTTTCATTGGAAGTGAGGTGCAAATAGGCTGCATCCGGATGAATGTTGATTTCGCTTAAATCCGGAATTTTCATAAACTTTTGCTCTTTCGAGCTGGCTGCGATGGACACTTCGCCGAACAATCCCGCTTCCTGAACCGCTTTCTCCGCCCAAGCGCCGGTCAGAACATAGCTGCCCACTTTGCCCTGTTTGAGGAAGTTCATCGGAATCATGGCAAACTGCGTGCTCGCACCGCCTTGCAGAAATTGCACCTGATACCCTTCCGGAATGCCGAAAATTTGTTTGAGCAGCTGCTGAGTTTCGTTGTGGACCTGCTCATATTCCGCGCTGCGGTGGGAGATTTCCATAATCGACATGCCGATTCCTTTAAATTCGACAAGCTCCTCCTGCGCCTTTTGCAGCACTTCGAGCGGAAGCGCCGCAGGCCCCGCATTAAAATTATACGCACGATTGCTCATGAATAACCCACCTTTGCTTAATATACTATGGTTATGATAGCAAGATTCGCCTCACGCATCAAGTAAAACCTCTGCTGGACATGCTAAGCTTTAAGTCCGCATGTCAAACGGCACCAATACAAAGCTCTAGGAGGAATAGTATGTCTCTTCAAAATTTTTCCGCCGACCCGTACCGGCTGTTCGTCGGCATCCGTCTCCCCGACGCGTCCAAAGCGGCGCTGGACGCGTGGAAAGGCAGCGCTCAGGAGAAGCTGCCTTTTCACAAGTGGACGCATCCGCAGGACGTCCACATTACGCTTTGCTTCCTCGGCGACGCCTCCGCCGGGACTGCGGAAGCGCTGGCGCACGACCTGCGCCAGCTCGCCG
>NZ_JBZYAO010000007.1:0-266908 GCF_059820445.1 Paenibacillus sp. sgz302190 | reverse complement strand
CGACGATCCGGCCCTCGTACATCGCCTTCGGCACGATATCGATGCCGAGCTGCTTTTCAAACTTGCCGAGGATGAACTGCTCCTTCGGCGTCACGATCGAAATGGCCGTTCCCTTGCGGCCCATCCGGCCTGTCCGGCCGACCCGGTGCAGGTAATACTCCGCATTGGTCGCCGGGTCCAGATGGAAGACGTGCGTGACGCCTTCGATGTCAAGGCCCCGCGCCGCGATGTCCGTAGCAAGCAGCAGCTGAAACTTGCGGTCGCGAAAAGCGTGCATCGTTTTCGCACGTTCCTGTTTGCTTGCTTCGCCGTACAAAGCTTCGATCGAAAGCCCGACATACTGCAGCTTCTGCACCACTTCGGCGATATCGGCAGTCGCGTTGACAAAAACGATCGCTGAAGGCGGATTAATGAGCCGCACCAGCCTGCGGAGCGTATCGATTTTGTCCCTTTCCTCGCATACGAAATAAAGATGCTCCAGCGTTTCCGCCGTGCGCTGCCCCGGATTTATTTTGAGAACGGCCGGTTCCTTCATCCACTTGCCGGCGGCGTCCATGATGCTGTCCGGTATCGTCGCCGATACGAATACGGTTTGGCTCGTCCGCAGCATCCCTTTCAAAATCGCTTCCACTTCGTTCATCGCGCCCAATTCGAATACTTGGTCCACTTCGTCGACAATGGCCAACTGCACATGGTGCAAGCTCAGCTTGCGCATTTTGACAAGCTCAAGAATACGCCCGGGCGTACCTACCGCAATGTGCGGATGAAGCTTCAGCTTCTCCACTTGCCGGGCTAACGCGGCTCCGCCGATCAACGACTGCGAGCGGATCGGTTCCCCGTCGGTCAGCTTCTCGATCCACTGGACGATCTGCATGCCAAGCTCGCGGGTCGGCACGACAACGAGCACCTGCAGCTGCTTGACCCGGACATCGATCCGCTGAAGCGCCGGCAGCAAATAAGCCAGCGTTTTGCCTGTGCCGGTCTGCGACTGGATGATCGCATCTTTTCCTTGCGAGAGCACGGGGATCGCTTCCTCCTGGATCGAAGTCGGCTGTTTGATCCCCATCTCCGCCAATTTATGTACGTAAGATTGCCCGATTTGCAGGCCATCAAAGCTTGTAGTCACATCAATTCCTCATTTCCTTCACCTTTTCACCAATTATAAGCGACCCTTCAAACGGATACAAATGAGATAAACTTCTATCGAGGTCTTTTCGAAGATGTGAGGACCGCGTTCAGAGGTAGGTTTATTCGCCAATAAGAATGCTGTTCTACGCCCTTTAGCGCTGTAAAGAACTTTAAACATTCTTATGTGGTTTAAAAAAAGTGCGCGCTCAAGCCGGCCGGGCTCCCGGGCTTTTACTCGTTCGGAGTGCCCCAGTCTTCGGCCAGCTTTTGCCGGATAGCTTCCCTCGCCCTGAATAACCGCTGGCGGACAACGCCTTCGGTTACGCCAAGCTCCTCAGCCATATCCTTGTACGACAAGTTATGTATCCATTTCATCGCAATAATTTGCCTATAGGAAGGACTCAGTTGATTGATGTACGTAATAATCGCTTCCCTCATAAATCTCAGCTCGACTTCCTTCTCGAGCGGAACGGTCGGTTCGGCTCCCGGAGCCGCTTCCTTGCCGGCAATGATGAGTTCGGCCTCAAGCTCCTCGCGATTGCGCTTATGCCTTTTCACATGGTTAAGCGTCACGTTGCGGGCCAGCTTCCTCAGCCAGCTCTCGTACTTATCCCGCTCTTTCAAGGTCGGCGATTTGCGCACAGCCCGTAAAAAAGATTCCTGGATAATGTCTTCAACGCTTGAATGATCGCGCATAATAAAATAAATCATCGGATAGACCAGCATATAAAATTCTTGATAGACTTGCTCCTGTATGCCCTTATCCAAAGTATAAAAATCACTAGTGAAAATCAGCTTCAAATACTTCGACATAAAAGCCTCCCAGCATGACCCGACCCTCGACATCCTCTCTTCCTATTTATATTAGGGCATAAACAGATAGTAAACAATATTAAACATAAAAAAAGTGGAATATACTTCCTTTTGTTGCATTGTTGTCAAAGATTTAGGGCTCATTTCGCGGCCTCCGCCTCCGCCAGCTTCTTATTCAGCCAGGCAAATACCGCATGCAGCGCCTGCTCCTCGCGGTCCCGCGGAAAGCGGTGCTCCAGTCCGTCGTAAAGCTCCATCGTATATGTTTTGCCTGCCTGCTCAAGGGCTGTCGCGAGTTTTCTCGCCTGGTCCACGCTAACCT
Organism: Paenibacillus sp. sgz302190; assembly: GCF_059820445.1. Lineage (NCBI taxonomy): Bacteria > Bacillati > Bacillota > Bacilli > Caryophanales > Paenibacillaceae > Paenibacillus > Paenibacillus sp. sgz302190. Next base: position 264,645 of record NZ_JBZYAO010000007.1, on the reverse strand, counting down.
GCTTGTCTTCGGTGCCGTGCAAAATAAAAACGGGCGTCCGCACCTGCTCCGTCCAATGAACGGGCGAGCGCTCCCGGTAGGCTTCCGGGTTTTTGACCGGATGCCCGACCACCCGTTTCAGCATTCTGCGCAAATCCACCCGCTCCTCATACGTTTGAAACAAGTCGCTCACGCCTCCCCATACGACGACCGGTCCGACACCGTCGCATTCTTTGGCCGCCCGCAGCGCCATCAACGCGCCTCTGGAAAAACCGATCAAAGGCACGGGCCCCGGCTTTACTTCGGCCAAGGATTGCACCATAGGGATGGCATGAAACAGGTCAAACCGGTCTTCGCCGCCGAAATCCTCCCGCCCTTCCCCTCCTACGTTCCCTCTATAAAAAGGGGCGAAAACGACGTACCCCCGCTGCGCCATGGAGACGATTCTTCTTTTGCGGACCATGCCGACCCGTCTGATGCCGCCTCGGCAGTAAATAACGGCCGGTCTGGGCTCTTCGCCTTCCGGCACGGCCAAATAGCCCTTGACTTTGAGCCCTTGGCTGCCGTACGTAATCAAGTACAGCTTCACTTGTTTGGCATGACAGCGAAGCTCCTGCCTCTCCAGCAGTTGGCCGTCGCGAACCGCGGTTTCCGATATGGACATGATGGCCCTCCTATTTTTGACAGTAGTGCGGGGTTGCGCTAGACTTAAACTGAATCGATCTTTATATTTATCATCCACCGAAAGGCTAAAACGTATGAATACACAATTGGAAAAGGAATTTGACGCATTGATGGAAAAAGCGGCCGAGCTCCTGACAGGCGATACGTCCCCGGAAATGATCGCCAAAATAAAAATTTGGGCGATGTACAGCCACATCCACAAATCGCTTCCGGCGCTGACCTCGCACTGGAACCAAACCCACCCGGAAAGCAAGGCGGCGATGCGCGGCATTTTCGAGGAGATTCGCAGCCTGAACCAGGCGCTGAAAGCAGCCGGCCCGAACGGCGAGGGTTCAAAATAGGGACGCATCCGGTCGCTTAAAGGGCTTGGCAGCGGGCAAATCTGGAGCGCGTCTATTTTTTGTTCAGCAGCGAGGCTGAAATTTTGTCGAACGCGCGGGGGAACAGGTTGAACAGCTTGACGCCGACTCCCGCGACGAACGGCAAATTTTTTTCCGGTATGTTTTTCTCGATGGCGCGGATCAGCTCGTGCACGACTTTTTCCGGCTTCAGCATGAACCAGGACACATTTTTCACATAATTGCCGGTCGGATCGGCTCTGTCAAAAAATGGCGTAGCGATAGGGCCGGGATTGATCGTCGTCAGCGATACGCCGCTGCCTGCCAGCTCCTGGCGAAGGCTGTTGGAAAAGCCGATCACCGCATGCTTCGTCGCCGAATAGCCGGTGGATTTGGCCGTGCCGACTTTGCCCGCCATCGATGCAATATTTACAATATGGCCCGAGCGCGCCTGCAGCATATGAGGCAAAACAGCCTTGGTACAGCGCACGATGCCCAAATAATTCACGTTCATCATGTCTTCGAAATGCTCCAACGGCGCGTCCGCAAACGTCTCGAAAAGGCCGTATCCCGCGTTGTTGATCAATATATCAATCCGCCCGAACTTGCCGATGATGTCCCGGACCGTTTCGTTCACTTGCTGCGTATCCGTCACATCGAGCGGGTAGACCGCGCTCTCCCCCGGCAGGCCGGCGGCAATCCGTTCGAGTTTGTCCCTGCTTCGGGCCGTCAGAACCGGGATAGCTCCTTTGGCGGAAAACTGCTGCGCCATGACCTCGCCGATCCCGCTGGACGCTCCGGTAATAAGAACGATTTTGTTCGCAATGTTCAAAGGCGCTTGCTCCTTATTTGTAAAATAATAAAAAAATGGAGAACCGCGGCATGCAGCACTCCATTTCATTGTATCATATGTTCCTGCAAAACTGCTTGCCGTTCCTTATGTAATGAGGACTTGAATATCCAGCTCGCCGATGCTCTCCATGATAAGAGGAATCGTTAACGCTTTTTTGGGCACAAAGCCTGCTGCGGTTACGGATTGAATGAGCTTCGGCGGGGTAATGTCGACGCGAACTCCCTGGTTGAACAGCATCGTGCTGGCGTTGCCGCTGATCATATTGCCCAGCTCCGATATGGCGCTCTTGCCCATTTCGTCCATTTCGGTAATGACGAACCCGCCCATCATGGCGGAAACCATCTTGAGCGCGACTTCTTCGGCAATCCCGAATACGATGTCGCCCTCCATTTGCCCGGTCATACCGATCTGAATCCAAATGTAATTTTCCACAAATTTGACGTCTTTGACGCCGAGCTGCCCTGTTGTAGGACGAATGTTGGCAACTTGCTCGATGACGATTCTAGCCGATTCTAAAAAGGGGGTAATATACTCAGCCTTCATCTGCTCCGGTCTCCTTCGTGAACATGATCCCTCGACGTTTTTCTACATTATACCTAAATTTTTAGGACAAGTATACTGCTTTTGTTCACAAAATAGTGCAAATTGCTTACGACCGCATGCCGACCATTTTCCCGGAGCCGTTCATCGCTTTCCGCTTGCTCAACGGCCTGAAGCCTGGCCGGAGGCCAGGCTCGTGCGTTCTTTCGCCAATTTCGGTGCGCCGTGCATCCGTTCCGCCCGTCCCGGTTTCACTCGCTATCAAGCGCAGCGTATGGGACGGGACGGTCCCGATCCTGCGGTTATACCGGTCCGATTTTGGGCCAGGCCAGTTCGATCCCTCTGGCTGTCAGCAGCGACTGCAGCCCTTCCAGCTTCGTTTTGTCACTGCGGACTTGACTGGGCGTATAGCCGTTATCCAGGCAGTAGGCAGCCGTATATCCGGCCGATTCGCCTATATTCCACTCCACGGGATGAAGCCTGTAGCATCCGTTCGTAATATGCGTCGTGCCGATGTTTTTGCATGCGGCCAGCAAATTGTTCACCCTTCTAGGAATGAGACTGCCGAGCGGAATTTGGAACGGGACGGACGAAATATCGAGGAAGTTGCGTCCGCTCATGCTCGGATGCAGATCGATCCGGTAGCAGCCGATCCCGACGCTGTCGTCGAACGGCACGGCGCCAAGCTCGCCGCGAACCGCCGTGCTCACGTGCTGCTCCAGCACCGTAAACTCCGCTTTAATCCGCCGCGATTCGCGGATGTACGGAGCCTGCGCCATCCCGTCTTCGGTGCCGACCACATCGGGTCGCAGCCTCAATCCGGGATAACCGGCTTTGCCGTCCGGACGCGGCGCTTCGGTCTGCAGCCAGTACAGCAGCGAATAGCTGAGCTGCTTCGCTTCCTCAAGATGCTTCTGTTTCTTCTCCTTCGAAACGTCATAGATGTTGCCCAGGAAGTAATCGTTCTGCGCCCAGTTCACCAAAGTGATATCCGACAGGTAAGTTCCCGGAACAAAATTGTTTTTATCCGTTATTCGGCGGTAGATGAACAGCGGGTATTTGTCCGTGCCCGGGAACAACGTTTCCTCCGTCGGCTCCAAGGTTTTAGGATCGGGCGATACCCAGTTAAGCTGAGGGTTCGGCCAAAAGTCGGCCCGGAACGATCGCCAGAAGTTATAGTCCTTGGGCTTCTCAATCGTATGGTTTTCGCCTTCGAAATAATCCATCGCAAAACAATAGGTAAACGCTTGAATATCGTGCGGATCGGCCTCTCCGTCCAGTGCGTGAGGTTCTCCCGTCTGGCTTTTGGACTCCGCTCCCGTGACATATTCCACTCCGGCAAGCGGAAGCACATCTCCGCATTCCGTCGCATCAAGGAAATACGAGGCGTGGATCGTCAGCTTGTCGCCGCAGTCGTTTTTGACAGTGACCGCGCGGATTTGATCGGAATCGGTTTCGGCTTTGACGATTCTAGAGCGGGTTTGAATGGTTAGCAAACCGCTGTTCATATAAGGAATTAACATCAGCTGCAACACCGCCAGCATGACGCGGGGCTCGGCGCAAAGCCGGCTCACCCCTCCGTTGCCGGGGTTCAGATACACGGCCGAACGGCCATAATCGGATAGCGGAAAATATTGTCGATAATAGCTCCTCACATGCTCCCGGAACAAGCGATAGCTTCGGGTGCACCCGAACTGCTCGATCCACTTATGCTCATCGGGCGGCACGGCCTGGCTCGTCAACTGACCGCCGATCCAATTGTATTCCTCCGTCAGACATACTCTCTTCCCCATGCTGCAAGCGGCCAGAGCCGCCGCACAGCCGCCTACGCCACCGCCAATAACCGCTATGTCCGCATGTATTTCACTGTGCATCTCAAAATCCTCCTTATCCCATTTATGGTTATTTTCACCTCATTTTACTAGACGCTAGAGGTTCGTTGAAAGTTGCGAAAAGGCTGAAATTCAAAACGCACCGGGCGAGCGGCCGACAAGGTGCAAGCTTCAGAAAATGTTGGCAAAATGTATGATTTTCTGTCGAATCCTGATACAATTATGGTAGAAAATCCCTCAAGGAGATGAGAGTCTATGACCGCTAACCAGAATGGGCCGAATCAGCATTGGACTTTATTCCGAATAGCTCTCGTATATCATCTGGCCGCTTTTTTCCTTCTGCTTGTAGACTTGTTTTTCCTGCATCGCATCCCCTATTTGCAGGATTTCCGCTTTGCGGGAATCGCCATTGACATATTTTTCATATGCCTGATCGCCGGTCTCGCGTATTATTGTCTCATGCATTTGAAGTCGGAAGACCGCATCATGAAAGAACAAGCCCAGAGGTACAAGTCCCTGTACGACAACCACCCCGATTCGATCATTTCCTTTAGCCTGGACGGCGAAGTGCTCTCCGTCAATCACGGACTCGAAAGCTTGATCGGCCATGATACCGGCAGTGCGCGCCGCACCTCCTTCATTCCTATGATCAACCCGCCGGATCTGCTCAAGGCGCTGCATCACTTTCAAGTAGCTTCCGCCGGAATGCCCCAGCATTTCGAAGCCGCTTTTATCCATCAAAAGGGATATCCGGTCCAGTCGAACGTCACGTTCGTTCCTACCAAGGTGGACGGCAAGATCACAGGGGTTTACGCGATTCTTAAAGATTTGACGGAAGTCAAGGAACAGAAAAAAGAAATCGACAAGCTGCACCGGCAAAACCAGCTCATTCTGAACTCCGTCTCGGAAGGCATTTACGGTGTCGATACGGGCGGGCGAACGATATTTTGGAATAAAGCCGCAGAAGCGATGACAGGCTGGAGAGTCGATGAAATGCTCGGGCGCAAAATCCAGAACGTAATGCGGCCCAGGCCCTCCTCCGACAATACCTCCGGTTCGGACGAAGAATCTTCTTTGCTCTGCTCGCTTTTGAATCAGGAGGTCAGCGTAGTGAAGGAGGAGCAGTTCTGGCGCAAGGACGGGTCGGGTTTCCCTGTCGAATATATGTGCAGTCCGATTCTCGAAGGGGACGGGCAGCTGCTTGGGACGGTCATAACATTTAAAGACGTTACCGAGCAAAAGAAAACCGAGGAGCTTCTTTTCAAATCCGACAAGCTCTCGGCGGTCGGACAGCTGGCCGCAGGCGTCGCGCACGAAATCCGCAACCCGCTCACGGCATTGAAGGGCTTTTTGCAGCTGATGAAAACGGACAACCCCAAGGAAAAATATTACATTGAAATTATGCAAAAAGAGCTGCAGCGCATCGAGTTTATCGTCAACGAATTTCTTTTTGTTTCCAAGCCTCAAGCGATCCAATTCGAAGCCCGCGGCCTCGATTCCATCGTGCTGAGCACGATCGAACTGCTGCAGCCGCAGGCGCTGCTCAATAATATTCAGATTGAAGCGGACCTGTCGTCCGGCTTGCCGCTCGTTTCGTGCGACGAGCATCAGTTGAAGCAGGTGTTCATCAATATTTTAAAAAATGCGCTCGAAGCGATGTCGCTTGGGGGCACGATGCGCATACAGGCGTTTCCGGCGGATGACCGCAAAACGCTGTGCATCCGTTTTATCGACCACGGCTGCGGCATTGCTCCGGAACGGCTGCCCAAGCTGGGGGAACCTTTTTACAGCACGAAAGAAAAAGGGACCGGGCTCGGGCTCATGGTTTGCTATCGCATTATCGAGGCGCATGGAGGTACAATGAAAATACGCAGCAAGCTTGGGGAAGGAACGACGGTGGAAATCACCCTGCCTTCCATGCAAGACGATGCATTTCCGGCGCAGGCAAGCGTCGGCTGACGGAAGGGAGCGCATTTGCAGCATGAACGGATTTTTGATCGATTTGGACGGAACTTTATACCGGGGGCATGAGCCGATTCCTCATGCTCAAGCTTTTATCGGGCTGCTTCAAAGCAAAGGACTGCCTTATTTGCTAGTCACGAACAATTCCTCCCGCACGCCGCAGCAGGTGGCCGACCATTTGCGGGAGTTCGGCATCGAAGTGCCGGCGGAAGCCGTCTACACGTCCTCGCAGGCGGCGGCGCAGTATATGGCGGAGCGCCGGGCCGGGCGGCGCGTCCATATGATCGGCGAAGCCGGGCTGCGCACAGCCCTGGAGGCGGCCGGCTTCATCCTGGACGCGGACACGCCGGACTACGTCGTCCAGGGCATTGACCGCAGCTTCAGCTACGCGAAGCTGACGGAAGCGGTACGCCACCTGAGCAGAGGCGCGGCGTACGTATTGACCAATCCCGACCACCTGCTGCCGTCGGACGGAGGGTTGATGCCGGGCGCCGGCTCGCTGGCGGCGGCGATTCGCACCGCGTCCGGCGCGGAGCCGACCGTGATCGGTAAGCCTTCGCCGATCATTATGGCGTACGCCATCGCGCTGTTGGGGCTGCCGGCAGGCGACGTGTGGGTCATCGGCGACAATGCGGCGACCGACATCCGTGGCGGAGCGGTGGCCGGATGCCGCACGGCTCTCGTGCTGACCGGCGTCGCCAACGCCGGCAACGTGCAGGAGCAGCTGGCGCTGGCGGGCGTCACGCCGGACCTCGTCTGCGAAGATCTGCGCGCCTTCGCGCTGAGCGTTATCGCCGGCAGTGCGGAGGCAGATTTTGCTGCGGGACCATCCGGCGGAAGCTCCGCGATAGCACGCGATTGAATCGCGCACGGGGGCTTCCCGCGCGGTCATTGCAGGCCCGGGCGCGCCCGGCGGGACAGCGTTCGGCCGCTCCCTGCGCGGTGCGGGGAACGGCCGAACGGCTCGCCGGCTGGAGCCGGCGCATTGACAGCAACGCTGCTTGCAGAAGTCAGACTGTCCGGGAAAGACACGATGCTCTGTTGTTAGGGCAGCTCTCAGTGGGGCGCCCTAATTGGGGGCCAGCCATCTTAAAGCGGCATGGCGAGCTGAAAACCTGCAAAAGTGCAGGCTTTTTTGCGGGAAGCAGTTTGTTTGGCGGAAAAGCCTGCGATTGTGCAGGAATTTTCCATTAAAATGAGCCTAAGCTCATATGTGAGCTGAAAAACCTGCACTTTTGCAGGAATATCTCGTTACCAGCGAATCAACGAGCAAAAAACTGCACTTTTGCAGGTTTTGCGGACCGGCATGCTGCTTTTTGCGGGTTGCCATCTGCCAGGGCAGGGGTTGCAGACCGGCATGCTACTTTTTGCGGGTTGCCATCCATCTGCCAGCCCGCTTGGCGAATGGCTGCGCAGGCTTGTGCCTTGCCAGCGCTGATCCAAGCGCGTTCGCACAGTGGTCGGCCGACCGCCGTCATGCAGTGCAGCAACGCATACTGGAAGCTGCGCGGGGGTACGGGAACACGAAAGGACCTCAAATTCCACTGCCAAGTGGAGAATGAGGTCCTTTCTTTAAGTTAGGACGGCCCAGTTTGGGCCCGTTCAATCGATCGTTTCCCACTCTATATTCAGCGGGCTTCCTATTTCCTGCAAGCGGCCTGCCTTCGCGTCGGCCTGCAGCCGCTGCAGCCATTTCAGCTCGGTCTGGGCCCGGCTGTAGCCGCCAATCATCATATGCAGTACGACGCGCGGAACGCTGGAGATGTGCTCCTCGTACAAGCTTTTCATCTTCAGCATGAGCGCTTTTTGATCCAAAATTTTGTACTCCAAAATTTCGGCGATTTTATCCTGATTGCCATAGACGGAAAAAGGCAGAGCGATATACAGCGGATGGTCGAAACGAATCTCCTCGTGGAACTGCTCCAGCAGCAGCTTTTGAAAAAAACTTTTCCCCGACTCGGTGATCCGGTAGATCGTCTTTTCGGGACGATTCGTATCCCGTACTACTTTCAGAGCCTCGACATGCCTGTCCTTCTTGAGCTGGTCGATGGCATAGTACAGCGATCCGTCCTGCAGCTTCATATAATTGTTCATGCCTCTTTCTTTCATCGTCTGCCTGATTTCGTAAGGGTGGCGGTCCTTCTCCATCAGCAAACCGAGAATGACAAGCTTTATCGACATGGCAATCACCTCCTAGTGGCCGGAAGGCACGCTGCCTTTAACCGGAGCTTTGCCCACTTCAAGTTTGGCGCTGCCCATTAGCAAAATAAAAATAAGCCCGAGCACAGCCAAAATGATCGTAATTTGGAACACGGTCGCGATAGAATCGGCAAGCGCGGCAAGCAATTTGTGCAAAACGTCCGGAGGAATTTGCGATCTCACCTGCGGCTGCAGCAGCGCTCTGGCATCGTGGAATTGATTGGCCATGGCCGGATTCGGCACGGCTGCCTTGATTTTTTCCGTTAGCGAATTCACCTGCACGCTTCCGAACACCGCTACCCCGATGGCCGAACCGACCGAGCGGAAAAAACCGACCAGCGATGTGACGGAGCCCCGGCGGCGGAAGTCGATTTTGTGCAGAGCGGACATCGATATGACCGGAAAATTGGCGCCCAGCCCAAGTCCGAGCAGCACCATATAAATCGTCAGCGTCCAGCGCTTGGATTCGATGGAAATCCCGCCCAAAAGCGACGTGGCGATGATGACTACGGCGATGGAAACCAGCAGGACGTTGCGGTATGAAAAGTTGCCGATAAAGCGGCCGCCCAAGGCGCTGCTGGCGACAACTCCCAGCATCATCGGCGTCAATACGGAGCCTGAGCTTGTAGCCGAGCCTTCAAAGACGCCTTGGATGAAAATCGGAATATAAGTGCCTGCGGAGATCAGAATAGCCCCGTAAGCAAAGCTGGCTCCCATACTGGAGGTGAACAGCCGGTTTTTAAACAAATCGAGCGGCACAATCGGCTCCGAAGCGGCTTTTTCCACTGCGATAAACAGTAATAGTAAAACGGCAAAGCCTGCAAAAAGGCTTACGATTTGCCAGGAGCCCCAAGCGTATTCTTTGCCGCCGAGTTCCAGAGCGAACATCAGCGAAAGTATGGCCGCGGTCAGCAAAATAGTGCCGCCCCAATCGATTTTCGGCTTGCTGTGTTCCACCGACTCGTGGTACGAGAAAATAATGAGCACCAGCGAAATAACGCCAAGCGGCAAATTGATATAAAAGATCCACTGCCACGTCACGTAATCCGTAAAATAAGCGCCTATAACCGGCCCCAGCACGCTGGAGATGCCGAATACGGCGCCGAACAGCCCCTGCATTTTCCCGCGCTTCTCGGGCGGAAAAATATCGAAAATAATCGCAAACGCGATCGGCATCAGCGCCCCGCCGCCGATTCCCTGAATGGCGCGATATACGATCAATTGAGTCATCGAAGCGGAAGTTCCGCAAAGCGCGGAACCGATCATAAACACGACGATTCCGATGAGGAAAAACAATTTGCGCCCGTACATATCGGACAATTTGCCAAAGATCGGCATGGCTGCTACATTGGCGATCAAATAGGCCGAAAATACCCATACGAATTGCTCGAAGCCGCCCAGCTTCGAAACGATGGTAGGCATGGCCGTTGAAACGATCGTCTGGTCGAGGGAAGCCAGCAACAGTCCCAGCAGCAGCCCCACGACGACCCAGGTAGTATTCGACTTGCGTTCTGACATGCTTACCAGCTCCTTCTTTACCACATAAGAATGTTTAAGTTCTTTACAGCGCTAAAGCGCGTAGAACAGCATTCTTATTGGCGAATAAACCTACCTCTGAACGCGGTCGCTCATCTTCGAAAAGACCTCGATAGAGGTTTATCTCATGTACGTCATTATATACATAAATTATTATATTCAAATTTGAATAACTTGCAACGAAAATTGACACTCTTAATATTTTGTTAATCCCCAATATTCCCCTATCCCATACAGAAGCATTGCCGACACATCGCTCATGACTTATAATGAGGTTAGAAAAGGTTTTTATTCCCTTTACAATTTCGATAAATTTTATTTGTATCCTAACATGAAGAAGGAGGTGTGCGCATGAATATGAACCAGTTGGAAACGCTGCTCACTATCTCCAAAACGATGAGTTTTCGGAAAGCCGGAGAAATTCTTAACTTGACGCAACCCGCCGTATCCGCGCAGATCAAAAGCCTTGAAGATGAATTCGGCACCGTGTTGATCGACCGCAACCAGCCCGTAACCTTGACCGACAGCGGCAAACTGTTCCTTGAACACGCCGAAAAAATATTGCGGATCGCAGGCGACCTGAAGCAGCGTTTGGCCGACCTCAACCAGACCCCTCAAGGCCATATTCATATCGGCACAACGACTTCGATCGCCATGCAAATTCTTCCCCGGGTGCTGTCTTACTTCCAGGATCAGTTTCCGCTCATCAAAACGACGATTCATTCCACGACTTCTTCGCAAATTATGAACAGCGTGGAAAATGGCCAGATTGATATCGGGATCACTTATTTGTTTGAAAAAAATCAGTCTTTGGAGACGTCCGTGCTTTACTATGACACGTTCGAACTGATCGTTTCTTCCCAGCACCCGCTCAGCCGTTTCTCTCATTTATCGATCGAAAAGCTGCGCAACATTCCGTTTATCATGCTTTCGCCGGAAACGGCCGGACGCCGGTTTGTCGATCAGGTTTTCAAATCGTACGACGTTTCTCCCCATATTGTAATGGAGCTGTCCAGCAGCGAAGAAGTGAAACGAATGGTCGAATTGAACCTCGGCGTCGCGATCATCTCCAAACTTTCGGTCACCGACGAGCTTCGCCACGGCACATTGAAAATGCTCAAGGTCAATGAACTGGATATTACGCACCCCGTAGGTGTAGTATATAAATCAGGTCGTTATTTAAGCTCTGCCATGCAGCAGTTTTTACGGGATTTGAAAGGCATGCCGGAAACGCAGTTTCTCGGCTCGGAATAAGGATTACGCTTATGAGGAGGGGGAGCCCCATGAAATTTGATCTACATACGCACCACGATCGCTGCGGTCATGCGCAGGGTGAAATTCGGGATTATATTGAAGCGGCCATCGCAGGAGGTTTGTCGGTGATCGGAATTTCCGACCATTCTCCCTATTTCGGCAGTCCGGAAGATCATGCACAGCCGCAAATCGCTATGGCCAAAAGCGAATTCCCCCGCTATATCGAGGAAGTGCTGCAGCTGAAACAGGAATATGCCGGACGAATCGATGTTCTGCTCGGCGTGGAATCGGACTTCTTTCCCGAACATGCCGAAACGTACAAGAAGGAATATGCGAAATATCCGTTCGATTACATTATCGGATCCGTGCATTTGTCCGGCGGGGTGAGCATCTTCAACCGCAACCGCTGGAAAGGATTGAACGAACAGAAGAAAATCGAGCACAAAGAGGAATACTACCGCCTCATTCAGGAATCCGCCCGCGCCGGAATGTTCCACATTCTCGGACATATCGATGCGATGAAGGGATTCTATCCCGCTTTTTCCGACATTGCGACGCCTAAAGTCAATGAAACGCTGCAAGTGATCGGCGAATGCGGCGTTGCGATTGAGATCAACACGTCAGGCAAAACCAAAGACGTAGGCGGCTGGTACCCGTCCGACGAAATCCTCGAACGTGCGCTCCATTACGGCGTCGAAGTAACGTTCGGCTCCGATGCCCACATCCCGAGCCGCGTCGGCGATGAGTGGGAGCTCGTGCAAGCCAAGCTGAAGGAAATCGGCTTTAAACATTGGGTATATTTTAAAGAGCAGCAGAAGCAGGTCGTTCAGTTGTAGCCATTTGCGAAAGCATGGATGGCAAAGGCTTACCTCTGGCAAAAGCCTGCCTCGCGCTTCGCAGGCGAAAATCGCCCTCTATTGTGGTCTTTTGGGCCAGGTAGAGGGCGATTGCTATTTGCCGCATCCCGCGGGGCGGTTACGCGGCGTGCGGCGGGGCGGCCCGGGCGCGGCAAGCCGGACGGCACTGCGGCAGGGGCCTAGCGGTACCTTAGCAAGCAGGGTCGACGCGGCCAGGGGCGTGGAGGTATCTCGGCAAGCGGCGGTTCCGCAGCAAGCTGGGTGGCCGGCCCTGCGGGCGCGAGGCTGGCTCCAAAAGCGTGCGAATCCCGCGCTTGCGTTGCTGCGCTGCATGGCGGCATTCCCCCCCATTTGGGGCAGCCCTAATCCGGTAATGCAAGTTCAGGTTGCTTGGCTGTTTTAGATGAAGACGGGCTTGTCCATTTCCAAGTATGTGCCGTGGTGGATTGAGTTGGACTTTGGTTGAGGTGAGTTATGTTAGGTGCGGTCATCGGAGATGTAATTGGATCTGTTTTTGAATGGCATAACACCAAAACTACGGACTTTAAACTATATGACAGGTTTACGAGATTTACCGATGATACTGTTTTAACAGTAGCCATAGCCGACGCTGTCCTTAGCAGGAAAAAGCATCCAGTTAAGCTTGTAGATTATTGGGCAAGCAAAAAGCTGTATGCAAATAAACTGCGGCAGTACGCAAGATGGTATCCTCATGTCGGGTATGGTCAAAAGTTTGAAGAGTGGTCTGCAAGCAACCGTTCCAAACCGTACGGAAGCTATGGAAACGGGTCGGCAATGAGGGTGAGTCCGATTGGATTTGCTTCGAGCACACTGGAAGAAGCATTGATCGAGTCCAGGCGCTCAGCCATTGTAACCCACAATCACAGACACGGTATCATTGGCGCTCAAGCAGCGGCCTGTGCCGTATTTTTGGCGAAAAACAACAAATCGAAAAGTGAAATTCAATCGTTCATCCAACGTAGATTCAAATACAATTTGGAACAAAAGCTGGACGACATCCGGCCTCACTACTCTTTTGATCCAAGCTGTCAGGGCTCTGTCCCGCAAGCGATAATTGCTTTTTTGGAATCGGTCGACTTTGAAGATGCGATCAGAAAAGCTATATCCATCGGCGGGGACAGCGACACGATAGCGTGCATTACCGGCGGCATTGCGCATGCCTACTACAAGAAAATACCGCATGATATGATATCGGAAGTAATGCTTAAACTCGATCTCAAACTAAGACAAATAATCGGACAGTTCCATGACAAGTACAACATTCCGGTATAGCAGGAGTACAGGCTTCGCCTCTTCGGTAGCAACTAGTGATTTTTATCGCGTATAGTTGGGGAGAAAAGATTTCAAGACGGCACAAGCGCAGACGTTTTGCGAAGCGGCCGGGTGCCCGCAAAACTGCAAAAGTGCAGGCTTTTGCACCGGAAACGGTTCGTTTGAAGGAAAAGCCTGCATTTGTGCAGGAATTTCCGCTCTTAGCGGGGTTGAGATTGAATTTGGGCGAAAAATACTGCAGATTTGCAGGAATTTTTCCCGGCAAGCGGTTTTAGGTGCAAAAAGATGTACTTTTGCAGGTTTTTGCGCATGATGCCGTCCCGCGACGCGCTTGCGAAGCGGCCGGGTGCCCGCAAAACTGCAAAAGTGCAGGCTTTTGCGCCGGAAACGGTTCGTTTGGAGGAAAAGCCTGCATTTGTGCAGGAATCCGCTCTTGGTGGGGTTGAGATTGAATTTGGGCGAAAAAAACTGCAAATTTGCAGGAATTTTTCCCGGCAAGCGGTTTTAGGTGCAAAAAGATGTACTTTTGCAGGTTTTTGCGCATGATGCCGTCCCGCGGCGCGCTTGCGAGGCGGCCGGGTGCCCGCAAAACTGCAAAAGTGCAGGCTTTTGCGCCGGAAACGGTTCGTTTGGAGGAAAAGCCTGCATTGTGCAGGAATTTCCGCTCTTGGTGGGGTTGAGATTGAATTTGGGCGAAAAAAACTGCGAATTTGCAGGAATTTTTCCCGGCAAGCGGTTTTAGGTGCAAAAAGATGTACTTTTGCAGGTTTTTGCGCGCGGTGCTGTCCCGCGGCGCGCTTGCGAAGCGGCCGGGCGGGTTTGCCGCCCAGCAAGCGTGCAGAGCAGCTGCGCCTTCAGCCGCGGCGGCTGCTCGCATGCTGCAGCTCCGCCCTCGGCTGCGGCGCGCGTGCAGCCGCCGGCCAAAAAAACCGTCCGTACTTACGGACGGTTTTTACTCTTGCGGCCCGTCCGGCCTGGCGGCGGGCGCTTCGAGGAAGGACAGCTTGGCCTGCAAGCTGTCCTGCAGCACTTGCACGGCCTGCTCCGCCTTCATGGGGCGGAAAAAGTAGTACCCTTGAATCTGGCTGCAGCCGCTGGCTACAAGGAAACTTGCTTGCTCTTCGGTTTCTACGCCTTCGGCGATAATTTCCAGTTCGAAAGATCTGGCGACGGAGATGATCGCCCTGATCATCGCCTGGTCTTTGTTGTCCGAATGAACGCCGCGGACAAATGATTGATCCAGCTTGATTTTGGTCACCGGAAACCGCTTCAAGTAGCTGAGCGACGAGTACTGCGTCCCAAAATCGTCGACCGAGATAGCTACGCCCAAATTGCGCAGCTCGCGCAGCACGTCAAGCTGTTCGTCCTGCATGGCCACATTTTCGGTAATTTCCATTTCCAAATACTGCGCATCCAGGCCCGTTTCCCGTAAAATCCGGCGCACTTTATCGACCAGCTTGTCGTCATGCAGCTGACGCACCGACAGGTTGACCGAAATCGATAGCGGCCGCTCGAATATCCGGTGCCATGCTTTCATTTGCGCGCAAGCTTCCCGCAGCACCCATTCGCCGATAGGCACGATCAGGCCGGTCTCTTCGGCCAGCGGAATAAATTGCGCCGGAGATATGCCGCCTTTGGTCGTATGGTTCCAGCGGAGCAGCGCTTCCACTCCGCTGATTTCCCCTTTCAGGCAGTCCACTTGCGGCTGGTAGACGACTTCCAGCTCCCCCCGTTCCATCGCCTCCCGCAGATGGTTTCCCATCTCCAGCTTGAACAGTGAGTTCGTTTCCATCTGCCTGTTGAAAAACCGGTAGGTGCTTCCGCTCTCTTTTTTTGCCATATACATGGCGCTGTCGGCGTTTTTCAGCAGCTCTTCGCTCGTCGTGCCGCCACTCGGATATTGCGCGATGCCGATGCTCGTATTGACGAAGAACATTTTGTCGGATATGTGAAAAGGCGCTTTGAGCAATTCCAGCAGATGCTCGCTAAGACGCTGCAGCTCCTGCTCCTGATACGGCTCGGAAAACAGCATCGCGAACTCGTCACCGCCGAACCGTGCGAATGAGCGATAGGGCAGCTCTTCTTTTAAAATGCGGTTTACCAATTGCTGCAGAAGCACATCCCCCGTAAGATGGCCGTGGGAGTCATTTACGATTTTAAAGTTGTCGAGATCGAAAAACAGGATGCTGACCGAGGCATCATCCTTTTCGGCGCGTTCGATCATTTCCTTCAGGATCGACTGAAAATACGTTCTGTTCGAGAGGCCCGTCAGCACGTCATGATAAGCCAAATACGTCAGCTGCTGCTCGGATTCCTGAAGCAGGCTGGTGTACTGCTGAAGCTCCTGCTCCCCGGCCAGCAATTCCTCGTTCACGGCCGTCAAATTTTCATTGGCATGCCGCAGCTCCTGCGTACGCACCTCTACCATGCCGCTGAGCTTGCTGCGCTGCCTCGCAATGTATAAATAGAACAGCAAGCCCATCAGCAAAATGCTCAAATAAGCGGCGCGAATGAGCGTAATTTGTTCGGCGATGCGATGCGTGCCGCTTGCCTGAGGCAGCGCTCCAAGCTCCCATACATTGTCGGAAAACACGATTGTCGCAACCATCGGCTGCTTCTGAAAAATTTGGTCGTCGCCATAAAACGCAAGAAATCCGTTGCTGCGAATAGCTATTTCCATATCTCCGTTTTTCCCGCCGCCGATTCCAGCTTCCTGCAGCATGTTGTCCACGTCTAGGCCAACGGACACCAGTCCCCAAAAAACTCCGTCCCGAAAGATCGCTTCCCGCGCAATCAGACCGTTATTTCCCTGTACAAGCTTGAACGGTCCGTCCAGCGTCATTTTTTTCGTTTGCAGAGCCCGCTTGATTTGCATCTGGACGTTCTCGCGCGGATCTTTCAGCAAATTCCAATTAACAAAACTTTCATTTCCGCTCACAGGATACACATACCTGGCAATTCCATCCGGGGCGATAATTAAATTTAGGGCCGAGCTTTTCACCTCGCCGTAAAGGGAAGATAAAAAATATTGTACCTCGCTATCGTTCCTATTTTGCAAATAGCCCGATTTGACGTAAGCCTCCAGCGCCCCCATCAAGTTCACATTCCGGTCTATAGCCGACTTCAGCGCATTGGCCCGGGTGTTCAACTGCGACTGCTCGGAAATTTGCAATTCGTGCATCAAAGAAGACTGGTAGTCTTTAAGCACATTTTCGATACAAAAAATTAAAACGACGAATATGAGAATGACCGCAAAAAAATGAAATCTTTTCATCACTGCTTACCCCTGCATCTTAGTTCTGATGTACTATTTCCATTCAGCGGTGTCAAATTCCTTTGTTTTTTGTAGACTTATGCAGAAAAAAATGACAGAGGCGCGCAAGCAACTGTCATACAGGATGACAATCGGCTGCGCGCCCCTAAGCGTTCCGAACTATTTAATTCCTTGGTTTTTCACGTATTCCAGCCATTGTTTTTTGTATTCCGCCTGGATTTTATCCAAGCCGGCCGCTTTCGCTTTTTCCATAAATGTTTTGAGTCCGCCTTCTACATCCGCTACAAGGCCCGCTTCCAAAGGATACAGGTATTGCTTCTCAACTTGCTCCAAAGCGGCTTTCTCCGCCTGATAGCTGGTGTAGTCTTCGGCAAAGCCGGTAAACTTGTCAGGAGACTGGATTTTGTCCAACTCTTGGAAAATCTTTTTAACGCCGTCGTAGCCTTTGTCAAACAACATGTACTCCGGATTTCTCCAAGCCCAGCTTTGCATGCCTTCTCTTGGGAAGCCGTTGCTGTTCGCATCGCCGATCATCGTGTAGTAACCGTTTTCGACCTTGTAGTTCTTGTTTTCAATACCATACTGCGTCAACAGATTGTACGATTTATCAGTAACCAATTTTTCGTAGAAAGCAAGCGCTCTCTCCGGATTTTTGCTGCTTTTCGGAATCGCAAAACCGTTGTGGATCGGATGCACCGGCTCTGCATGTCCTTTGATCAGAGGAGCCGGGTAGTATTCGATTTGCCAATCCGGATGGGCGGCAGCGATTTTAATCTTCTGATCGTTATAACGGCTCGGATTGTCGCCCAAGTTGGCTGCGGCCTTGCCGTTGGTGATCAGGTCTGTCATCGAATCCTTCACGTTCAGGACGTTTTTCGTCATGTAACCGTTGTCTTGCCATCTTTTGTAAGTTTGCAGCTCTTTCAAGTGTTCAGGCGAACCCCAGTAAGAAGTGACTTCCGTAGGGTTTTTATAAGGAATTTGAAGACCGTAAGGAACCGCTCCGATCGGATCGATCGTCAAGTTTTTGTACAAATCGGACAGGTTCTGCCTCACGTCGCTGTTTGCCGCCAGAGGCGTAATGTCCGGCACGTTTTTCTTGATGCCGTCCAGGTAAGCTTCAAAGTTGGCCAGCGAGTCCGGCTTCGGCAAATTAAATTTCGCACGTAGATCTTCGCGCCATATAAAGCCTGTTGTCACGTACTCTTTGTATGTGGCGGGAACGGTGTAAATTTTTCCGTCGATTTTAACGGCATCCCACATATCTTTCGGCACGAAGCTGTTCAATTTGGGAGCTGCTTTAGGAAGCAGGTCGTCCAGCGGCAGGAACGCTCCTTTTTTCGCATAGGCTTGATACTGTGTCCATTCGGCTGTGAAAATCAGGTCGATCGGCTGGCCGGATGACAGGAGCAGCTTGTATTTTTGATCCCAGTCGGTCCACGTCGTGAAATTAAATTTGACGGTCGCGTTCAAGTCCTTGAGCGCCATTTTGTTGATTTCTTCTTCGATAACCGGAAGATCCTTAGGAGCAGGGCCTAACATATAAAACTGCAATTCGACTTTCTTCGAAGTATCCAGTCCTGTCGACCCCGCGGCTGCGGAAGACGCAGGCGATGCCTGACCTCCTGCCGCCGGGCTGGCTGCGGGTGCGGTAGAGCTGCTGCAGCCGGCAACGACGGAGCCTGCAAGTGCCAGCGCCAGCGATGCGCTGTACATTTTTTTTGTTTTGCTTTTCATGCAAATCCTCCCTTTTTATTATGAATGATATATGTTAGCTGACGGATCGAATCCGGTTCAGTTCTAACCTTTGACAGCGCCAATCGTTAATCCTTTGACGAAAAACCTTTGCACGAACGGATACAAAAAGAGGATCGGACCGGTAACAATCATCGCCATGGCGAGCTTGGTGGATTCCGTAGGAATTTCCTGCCCGAACGACACCCCGGTGCTTGTGCCCAGCTGCGAAACGGCTGAAGCGGTATTAATGATGTCGTACAGGAAATACTGCAGCTCATATTTATTCGGGTCGTTGATGAACAGGGAAGTCGAGAACCAGCCGTTCCAATATTGCAATGCCAGGAACAAGCCTACTGTCGCGATACCTGGCATCGCCAGCGGCAGCACCACGCGGTAATAGATCGTAAAATCGTTGGCTCCGTCGATCTTCGATGACTCCGTAAGCTCGTCGGGAACCGCCGATTTAATGAAGCTTCTCATTAATATGATCAGGAATGGCGTCATCAACCCCGGGAAGATGAGCGCCGCGAAACTATCGGTCAGCTGCAAATATTTGGTTATCATAATGTACCAAGGCACAAGCCCTCCGCCAAACAGCGTTGTAAAATAGATGTAGAAGGACAGCTGGTTGCGGTATTTGAAATCTTTTCTCTGCAGCACGTATCCGGCCATCGTCATCATGAACAGTCCTAGCGTTGTTCCGACGACCGTAACGAAGATCGTTACCCCGTAAGCCTTCAATATTTTTTGCGGAAACGTCAGTACGGCATCATACGCTGCCAGCGAGTACACCTTCGGGATCAAATGATAGCCGTCACGGACAATCGATTCGTTATCCGTGAACGACCCCGACAGCAGCAGAAGAAACGGAAAGATACAGATGATCGAAAGGCCGATAATAATCAAATATGCGATGATATTGAACAACGTAGAATCAATAGTCTTGATTTTCAATGCGGCCACCTCCTAGAAAAGCGCGTATTCTTCGTTCGATTTTTTAATGAAGTAGTTTACCGTCATGATCAAAACAAATCCGAACAAGGATTGGAACAATCCGGCCGAAGTCGCCATGCCGATGTCGAACGTCACTTTAAGCGAACGGAATACGTAAGTATCCAGAATGTCCGTCGTATTGTACAAAATCCCGTTGTTGCCGATGAGCTGATAGAACAGGTCGAACTGGCCTTTCATAATGCTGCCCAAAGCGAACAGAAGCAAAATAATGAAGGTCGGCTTCAGCATCGGCAGCGTAATGTACCAGATTCTCTGGAAGATGTTCGCGCCGTCGATTTTCGCGGCTTCATAGTATTCGTCGCTGATCCCCGTAATGGAAGCGAGATAAATGACCATCGTGTAACCCAAGTTTTTCCATACGTAAAAGGCGACCAGCAAGAAGATCCATGCGACAGGCGTATTGTAAATATCGACCGGATTGGAGCCGAGCCCCTTGAGCGTCGTATTCACAAAGCCCGTATCGTAGTTGAACATGTTATAAGCGATCGCATTCAATAATACGAACGAAATGAAGTAAGGCAAAAACATGACGGATTGCGTTATTTTCTTAAACCACTTGCCTCTCATCTCGCTTAACATAATGGAACAGAAAATCGCGGCTACGTTCACAAACACAATGAAAGCAAGATTGTAAGCGACCGTATTTCTCGTCAGTGTCCACAGCGCTCCCGAATTCCAAAGAAATTTGAAATTATCCAGCCCGACAAACGGACTTCCGAACAGCCCCCCGTTGAAATCGAACCGGGTAAAGGCGAAGTAAATACCCACCATCGGCACATATGAATTGATGAAGAAAAACAATAACGTTGGCGCTATCATGAGAAACAAAATTTTGTTTTTGTTTAGCTCGTACAAGAACCCATTCTTTCGCACCATGCTGAAAAGCCTCCCTACTAAGAAAATTTAATTGCGTCGATATCTGCGGGTCATGTTCGAATTATATACGGAACAAATCCGTCAGCGAAACTGAATATATGCGACCAAACATGAATTATTTGCAGATTTGGCGGCTTTTCCGGGTATGCACATTTTAAACATTCATGGATTTTTCAGCTTTTTGGCGCCATTCCCGCCCTTCGGCCCATCCGATTTCCATTGCAAGAGCAAAATAGGTACGATATACTTT
This sequence comes from Paenibacillus sp. sgz302190, assembly GCF_059820445.1. Lineage (NCBI taxonomy): Bacteria > Bacillati > Bacillota > Bacilli > Caryophanales > Paenibacillaceae > Paenibacillus > Paenibacillus sp. sgz302190. The sequence goes on along the minus strand of NZ_JBZYAO010000007.1, from coordinate 244,167 downwards.
TCTACGAGTAAGGGGGGGGTGGTTACATGAGAGAGCGTACGCAAGACAACAAGAACGTGTACCGCAATATTTTAATCAGCATCATTTTGTGCATCGTCGTTACCTTGCTTGTATCCTCAACGATTCTTTATGTTAATTTCGATAATATCGCGCTAAAGCAGGTGTATGAATCCGACTCGAACAGCCTGATGCAGACCAGTCAGGAAATTTTAAAAGTGACGGAAACTGCTACCTCCCTATCGTTTCAAATTTACCGGGATTTCGTTGTTTCCAAGCTGCTCTTTTATGACAAGCCTGATATTTACGATGTAACCAGCGCTATGGAACAGTTGAACAATTACCGTCTGGCCATGCCTTTCATCGATTCGATCTACGTGTATAACGGCAAATCGGAACTTTTCTACGTAAGCTCCAACAATTTTCAGAGCGGAACCCAGACCAAATCGCAGTTGGGCGATCAAAGCATGGTGGAAATTTTGGACCATTTTCAGGATTACACGCCTTTTCTGCCGATACCCAGGGCGTATAATCCGGGAGTAAACGGGCTGCCGGGAGCTCCGAAGGTCGGCATTTATTCCTATTTGTGCTACGACGCCATCAACATTAACAAAACGCTCAATTCCGCCGTTATCGTTAACATTTCGGAATCTTTTTTCAATAAATATTTGAAAAGCGTGGCGAACAACCGCTCCAGCAAAGAGTTCATCATTAACAAAGACGGCGTGCTGCTGTCCACGGATGGCGACAACCCGATATTGACCAGCTATGCGGATAAAAGCTACATTGCGAAAATTACAGCCGACGCATCGTCACCGGGATATGTTGTCGACACCATTGACGGCGTCAAATCGCTCATTACCTACACGGCGCCGGATTCGCTAGGCTGGCGGTACGTTCGCACGACCCCGTACTCGGTCATCACGCAAGAAATTACGAGCATGAGGACGAAAACGATCTACATCAGCGCAACGATTCTGCTTGCCGGCCTGTTGATTTCCATTTTCACGTCGCGTAGACTGTTCGATCCGATCGATAAAGTCATCCGCAAATTGAAAACGCTGGAAATCGAGAAACGCGACAATTTGCAAATATTGCGGCAAGATTTCCTGAGAAATATTATTATGGGCAGAGAAGTGTACCATCCCGTCGCGCTGCAGGAAAAATTGCGTTATTTTGGTTCAAAAGTCAACATCGGGCACCCGTCTTTGCTCATTATGGTGAAGATCGATCATTTTGCCGACAATACCGATAAATTTCAGGATCAGTTCAAGCTGCTGCGGTATGCGGTGATGAACATATGTTCGGAAATTGGAGTTTCCGCTTATTTTGAAGCCGAAGGGATCGACATGGGAGACGATCACATTCTGCTGCTGCTCTCCGCGCAGAACTCCGACTTCGTCTGGGATCAAGACGCTTTCACTGATATGCTGCACAAAATGCAAACGTCCATTGCCGCCTATCTCAAGCTGTCGGTTTCCATCACGATCGGCCCGTTGCAGGATAATGCCGGCCAGTGCATCCTTCTTTACAAACAACTGCTGGAAGCTTCGTACCACAGGCTGTTCAGAGGCCGCGGCTGCATCATCCGTTCGGAGGAAGTTATGGGCTACCGGTCCAAAGAATACAAATTCCCCGTGCAAAAGGAAAAACAGCTGGTCGACAGCCTGATGACCGGGGATTCCGCCGAAGCTGAAGCCATTTACGCGGAAATCGTGCGCGAAACCGCCGAATTTCCTTACTCCGTCGTGCAGTTGGCCATATCGCATTTAACGCTGACCGTTAATAACGTGCTTAATACGATCAATAAAAACAACGCAATGTCAATTCCGCTCTATCTCGATACGACGATCGCTTCGCTGAATCAAGTGGAAACGATCGAGGAAATCAACGCGCAGTTTTACCGCTTGTTCGAGCAGCTGCACAAAAAGCTGGATGAAAAAAGAAGCACGAAGCATGTGGAATTGATTAAAAAAATGAACGACATCATCGAGAGAGATTACGCCAATCAGAACCTGTCCCTGAACTCCATAGCCGACGAGCTTGATATGTCGCCTATTTACATCAGCAGGCTGTATAAACAGCATACGCTGGTAGCGCTTACGGATGTCATCCAGGACGTGCGGATGAACAAATCGAAAGAACTGCTCATGCACAGTTCCCTCTCGGTGGCGGAAATCGCGGAAAAGACCGGATTTACGAGCGATTCGTACTTTTACAGAAAGTTCAAAAAGTACAACGGCATCACGCCGAACGATTTCCGCCGGCAGCACACGCAATCCGCCGGGATCTCGTCGGAAGACGGAACGTAAAAAAGTTGGACCGCCCTTGATGGGCGGTCCAACTTTTTTTACCACATAAGAATGTTTAAGTTCTTACAGCGCTAAAGCGCGTAGAACAGCATTCTTATTGGCGAATAAACCTACCTCTAACCGCGGTCGCTCATCTTCGAAAGACCTCGATAAAGGTTTATCTCACGGATTCAGCAGGTTGTAGATAACTTGCGCCGCTTCCGCCCGGGTGGCGATTCCCTGCGGGTCGAATTGGCCCGACTCGCGGCCTTGAATCAGATGCATCGCCGCAGCCGTATGCACATACGGTGCAGCCCAGGATGAAATGTGCGATTCATCCGCAAACGAAGCGCCGGCCTGGCCTGCGGAAGCCTCACCGTGAACGGCGTTGTAAGCCCGCAGCATCATCGCGACCATTTCCTCGCGGGTAATCGAAGCGTCCGGCGCGAAAAGCTCGCTGCTCTTGCCGTTGACAACGCCTGCTTTTACCGCGGCCGCAAGGTCCTGCGCGTACCAGGCATTGCCCGGCACGTCTGCGAATGACACGGTTCCGGCTCCGGTCAGCTTCATCGCCCGCACCAAAAGCGCGGTAAACTCGGCGCGGTTCACGCTGCGTTCAGGTTCGAACACGGCGGCCCCGGTGCCGGCTACGATTTGTTTCGCCGCCAGCTCCCTGATCACCTTGCTGGCCCAATGCGTACCGGGTACATCGGTAAACGTCTTGGTTACTTCCAGCAGCACATATTTGCTGAAATGGTGAATCTCCGCAACCATCTCGCCGTTATCGTACGTTCCGCCGACATATTCCATGCTTCCGTCGTCAGCGATGTAATAAATGCCGGTCAATTTCGGATCTGCGGACGCACTCACTTTGAAGCGGACGGTAATCGGCTGATTGAATTTCGTCAAACTGACTGTTTTGCCGTCTGGCGATGTAAGGGTCAAGCTAAGCTCGTAGACTTCTCCGGCAAGCTTGATTTGCTGCTGTCCGGCCGTTTGGCCTTTGGTTATCGCATGTTGAATGTCCTGCGCCGGCAAGGATTTGAACTTCAGCGAGATGCTGCCGTTCCGGCTATCCTCTGCGGCAGCCATGCCTGCCAGCTGCTTGAACAGTTCGGACGGTATGGACAATGACAGCCCACCCGCTTTTACCTCCAGCTTGTTCCCGGTCAGCAGGTCCGCGGTATTCGCAGGCAGCTTCACTTCGGAAGTTTGAGCCTTTACTTCTACCTTGACTTTGCCGTCCGTTCCCGGATGCAGCCGATCAGGCGATACGGTTACGGTGCCCGGTTGGTCCGCTTTTGGATCGCCGCCTTGACTATTTGCGCTGCCGGTTCCATTGCCGCTTCCGCTATCGCTGCCGCCATGGTCGCCGCTGCTTTGTGTCACAGCCAAAGCGCGCTCCGATACAAGCGACTCCCCATATGCATTGACCGCCGTCACCTTGTAATAATACGCCGTCCCTGCGCTCAAGCCCGTGTCAAGATAAGAGTTCGCGGCCAACGCAACCGCGTTGACTTTGAAATAGATACCGTCAGCAGTCGCGGAACGGTACACGTTGTACGTCACCGTCGCATCCGAGCCTGCCACAGCGTTCCAAGACAATTGGATCGCGCTCGTGCCAAACGCTGTCGCGCTGAGGCCTGTCGGGGCCGGCGGCGCTCCCGGCAGGACTATAGCATCGGTCGTTGCTCCGGCAAGGGCCGATAATGCCGATTCCCCGGCGCTGTTCACAGCCGTCACCTTGTAGAAGTACGCCGTCCCTGCGCTCAGGCCCGTGTCGAGATAAGAATTCGCGGGCAGCGCAACTGCGTTGACTTTCACGTAGACACCGTCGGCTGTCGCGGAATGGTACACGTTGTACGTCACCGTCGCATCCGAGCCTGCCGCAGCGTTCCACGACAGCTGAATCGCGCCCGGGCCGAACGCTGTCGCGTTCAGGCCTGTCGGGGCTGCTGGCGCTCCCGGCACGACTACAGCTTCAGTCGTTGCTCCGGCAGCGGCCGACAACGCCGATTCCCCGGCGACGCCCACAGCCGTCACCTTGTAGTAATACGTCGTCCCTGCGCTCAGGCCGGTGTCGAGATAAGAGTTCGCCGGCAGCGCCGACGCATTGATTTTTACATAGACGCCGTCTGCAGCCATCGAACGGTACACGTTGTACGTTACCGACGCATCCGAGCCTGCCACAGCGTTCCACGACAGCTGGATCGCGCTCGTGCCGAACGCCGATGCACTGAGGCCAGTCGGTGCGGATGGCCCGGCCATAGCTTCGGTAGTTACGGAAACGGCATCCGATTTGCCGGTCTCCGCACCATCGACAATAGCGGCCACTTTATAGTAGTAAGTCGTCGCAGGCTTCAGAGCGGCGTCGGTGTAGGAGTTCCCCTGCACCGGCGAAGCGTTCGTCAACACGTACGTTCCGTCCGCAATCGCGGATCGGTATACGTTGTAGCCCGACGCTTCGGGAAGCGCATCCCAGCCAAGCTGTGCCGATGACGAAGTCACTGTTCCCGCCGCAAGTCCTGACGGCTTGGCGTCCAGCGTGCCGAACACTTTGACTTCCGCCAATTGCGGCGTATACCAGTTGTTGTTCGGATTGTTCCACAGCACGGCATCGACCATATTGACTCTGACGTACCTGGCTTTGCCCGTAAGCTTGTCGGACGTAAATCCGTAGGTCGTATTATTCGTTCTGTCGAGCGCGACCGTGTAGTTGACATCGTCGGTGCTCGTTTCGATTTTGTACTTGTAATAGGCTTCCGAGCCCTTCACCATGAACCACGATATTTGAATATTGCTCAGGTCGTAATTGGCGCCAAGGTCAACCCGCCACCATTGCGGCCAGTTATAGTTGCCGGAAGATACCCAGCTTGTGCCGTAGCTGCCGTCATTCGCATTCGTCGCCGGATAGCCTGAGGCTGCCGATTTTGCCGTTGCCGGCTTCCCTTGCGAAATGAGCGGATTCGACGGCGGAATCGTGATCGTGCCCGCCGCCGCGTCCAGCAGGAAGCTGTCATAATAATCCATGGACGCACTGGTGCCGTTCAAGGTCAGAGGCAGCCAAATATACGTGGAATCGCCTAATTTGGAAGGGACCCACCTGTCCGAGTACAACAAGTACGACGTTTTCTCGCTTCCTTCGACCGTCACAATATACGACGATTGCGAATAAAAAGCGGAGGAATTGCCCAAGTTCGCGAGCGGCGTCCAGGAAGCGATATCCTGAATGTTCGTCGTGGTCGAATACATCGCCTGATTCGGATACCAGCCGCTTGCTCCTGACGTGATCAGGTAATAGATGCCGTCTTTTTTCACGATGGCCGGGGCTTCCCGGTAAGGGCCCGTATATATTTTGCCTATCTGCTTTTTAATGCCTAAATAATCGTCCGTAAGCTGGTACAAAATCATATCGGCATTCACGCTCGACGATGAGATCAGGTATGCCGAACCGTCATCGTCCTTGAATACGGTCATATCCCGCGAATCGTTGCCGACCGAAGGCGCCGTGTGATCCGGATCGGCGGGATTCGGCCTGAAGCTGGCGATGTACGTGTAATCCCCGTCGACCGTGTCGGAGGTAGCTACGGCCACCCGGGCCAAGCCGTAATCCGTCGCATTTTCATAGTGCATCCACAGCACGTATTTACGAGCAGCCTCGTTATAAATCACTTTGGGCCGCTCGATGTTGCTGTTTGCGAGATCCGCAGCCGGATTGCCGTTCCGGTCTTTGGACGTCGTCGTAAGCACGTTGTTCCTGAACGTCCAGCTTTTCAAATCTTTGGACGCGTAAACCTTGATGTTGTAAAAATGCGCCTGATCCGTAGACTTGTCTTCGCCGAACCAGTAATACGTATCGCCCACTTTGATGATGCCGCCGCCATGGGCCTGGATTTTATTGCCGTTGTTGTCATACCAGAATGTGCCGCTGTCGATCGAAGCAGACCCTGTTCTGGCGACGGTGCTGTCGGATTTGGCCGACTCGCCTGCCGCGCTTACCGCGGACACCGCATAATAATACGTGGTGCTTGCGCTCAAGCCTGTGTCCGTAAAAGCGTTTGCCGCTACCGGCGACGCATTCACGCGTGTATACGTCCCGTAAAGCTGGGACGACCGGTAGATGTTATAGCCGGTTGCTCCCGGAACGGCATTCCACACAAGGCTCATCGAGTCCGACGCGTTCGCGGCAACGCTGACTCCGGCCGGACGCTTGATGACAGGAGCGCCTACCGTCACTCTGGCTTTCGCCTTGAGGGCCGAATCCGCCACTTTGCCCGCTACTTCAAAGCTTCCGGCCGTCTGGTACAGGCTCGGATCGACGGCGTCCCAGGTCACATTGACGCGGCTGACCGTTCCGTCGCTGAACGTGGCGTCCACGGCCGCCGGCAAATTCAAGGGATCTCCGACGTCGATGGTCAGATCGATGGCCGGAATGTCCGTCAAGGTCGCATAACCGGCGAGAAGCTTTTGAATCTCCTCTTCCGTGATTTCCATTATATTGCCGTGCCGCACGCCAGTCGGAAGCTGGTAATCGGCAGCATTCATAAGCGTCCAGTTCCCCGATGCCAAATCGGTGGCGCTGTATCCGGTATATGTTCCGTTGTTGAATCCGTCCACGTACATATACCATTTGCCGGATGTCGGCGATTTGATGACGGAAGGACCCTCCACCTGCGGAGGAATAACCGCGTTCGGATAGCTTGCCGTATCATAAGCTCCGGTCAGCCCGGTCGTCGATACGGCCATCTTGATCCCTTTGCCGCTTGGCGCCGCCGCGGGATCGTTCGCTCTTTCATCCTTGTAATACGTGTAGTAAATGCCGTTATCTTCGATTACCGTCGAATCGATTTGATCGTGGCCCGGATCGGCAAACAGCTTGGGAGCTGAAAAATTGACAAAATCAGTCGTCGTTCTGTAATAAACTCTGTGCTCGCCGGATACCGGATTCCCCGGGACTTTGGACGACCAGATCACCACGTAGTTGTTGTGGGCAGGGTCGTAATACGCTTCCGGCGCCCATGCATCCGTGCTGTTGCCCGGCGCAAAAGGCACCGTCCGGCCGTTCGTCCAATGAACAAGATCCGTCGAATCGTAGATCAGCAAATTCGTGCTCGTCCATGAATCCGTGGACAGGAAATGGTATACGCCGTCCTGGCCGCGAATAATGTCCGGATCGCGGACGGACTTGTTGCCGACATCGGCTTTGAGCACGCTTTTGCCCTTGTTCAGAGTCGTCCAATGCAGGCCGTCGCGGCTGTACGCCTGATACAGCGACTCGTCGGCCGCTTTAAAATACGAAAGCAGGAAGCCCGCATAAGCTTCTTGCGCCGGCATAGTCACGGTAAACGTCTTCTGCGCATGCTCGCTACCTTTGGTCAGCGTTGCCGTCAGCGTGACGATCGCGCTCAGCGATCCTTTGGCCGGGCGGCGCACCTTGCCTGTGGCGGGATTGATGACCGCGCTGTCGCTCGAAGCCCATGAGATCGCGGAAACCTCCACCCCGACCGTCGGCAGCGCCAGATCGTGCTTGAGCGCAGCGATATCGCCGCCAAGCGTTAGGGCAGCCGCGTCCCATGCGACCGAATCGGCATCGCTGGCCTGCTCCAGCACCTTGACTGAGAACGCTTTCGTTTCTTTCAAGCCTGCTTTCTCCAAGGTGGCCGTCAACGTAACCGTGCGGTCTCCGGCGCCATGTACCGGGCGAACGACGGCTCCGCTTTGGCTGTTAACCGTCGATTCGTCGTCCGATTTCCACGTAATCGCCGTACCGTTCGCGCCCGACCCGGGCAGCGCAAGCTTCGCCTTGACTGCGCCGATATCGCCCAGCGTCAGTTGGGCTTGATCCGTCAGAACGTCCTGATACGCCAGTTCTGCGGCAATCCCTTTAATTTCCGCCGGACTGAGCGCCCTGTCGTACAGACGGAAATCGGAAACTTTTCCTTTAAACCATTTGTCTCCGGAATAAGCGGGTCGGCCGATAAAATTATAAAGCGTATTGCCCAAATCTTTGGAGGTGGTCGTCATCGTCGTGTTTCTGGCGATTTCCGTCCCATCTTCGTACAAAATGCCCGTGTAAAACGCGTCCGAGCTATTTTTGGACATTGTGAGCGCAATATGTTTCCAGACACCTGTGCCCAGCGGCACCCCGCTGCGCGATGCGCTTTGTTCCGCGGACCAGCGGTCTGTCGTGATGCTGAAACGGAAGCTTCCGTTGCCGCTGCCGTTATCCGCGGGAATAAGTCCCAAATACTTGGTACCGCTTGCAGAACCGGCGTCGGCAACGTTTGCAAAGCTGAAAATCCATGAAGGCCGGGCATTGGCCGGGTCTACGAATACGTTCGTTGAGACGGTTACATTGGTAACTCCAGCGAGCAGGTTGTTCGGCATTTGCACGGACCCCGACGACCCGTTCAAAGAAACGGCGCCCAAGGTTCCTTTGCCGGCCGTCCAAGACGCGCCTGCACTGAGCGTGCCGTTGTTGCCGTTGCCGGACGAATCCGCAGCTGTCGTGCCGCTTGTCTCATCCATTTTGTACCAAAGCTTCAAATTAGGTTCCTGTGCCACTTTCACGTTAACCTGGTAATCGCTTCCAAGATACGTCAGCGTAATCGTGGCCGTCCCCGGTTGGATTCCTTTGACGACCCCCGCTGCATCGACTGTCGCGACTGTCGGATCGGAGGAGACGATCGCCGCTTTGGCAGTAACGTCTTCCGTCGTGCCGTCCGGGTAGGAAGCCGTAAGCACCGTAGTGTGCGTCGCATTGACGAATGGAAGCGCATACGAAATGGAATCCAGTGAAACGATCGTTTTCAATTGCAGGACGGTTGCCGTAAAAGTCTTGGTGTCGCTCGCGCTTCCCTTGCTGATCGTGGCCGTCAAATGCACGGTAGTGTCCCCGTCCGGAGATCTGTGCACAGTACCGTCGTTCCCGATGATATCCGGCCGGTCGGAGCTCCATGAAACGGCAACCCCGCCATCGATCGCAACCGGAAGCGCGATATTGGCCTTAACGGCCGACAGATCGCCCAAATCCAAAACCTGTTTGGCCATCTGCACGCCCTGGCTGTCGCTTACATTTTCAATCATGACGCCCCGGATTTCCGTCGCGCTCAAAGCGCGGGTATAGAGGCGAAAATCGCCGATTTGTCCTTTGAACCATTTGTCTCCGGAGTAAGCCGGCTTGCCGATAAAATTGTACGCCGTATTGCCCAAATCTTTGGGCGTAGTCGTCATCATCGCGTTCCTGGCAATTTCGACGCCGTCCTCATACAAAATCCCCGTATAATAAGCGTCCGAACTGTTTTTGGCCATCGTGACGGCGATGTTTTTCCATGCGCCCTTGGCCAAAGGATTGCCGCTCCGGCCCGCGCCCTGCTCGGCTGTCCAGCGGTTCGTCGTAATGGCGAAGCGGAAGCTTCCGTTGCCGCTGCCATTGTCGGCGGGCAGGAGGCCCAAATACTTCGTGCCGCTTGCGGAACCGGCATCCGCCGCACTGCCGAAGCTGAAAATCCACGAAGGTCTGGCATTGGCGGAATCGACCCAGACGTTCGTCGCAACCGTTACGTCCGTTACTCCGGCGAGCAGATTGTTAGGCATCTGCACGCTGCCGGTCGAGCCGTTCAATTGCACGGCGCCCGTTCCTGTAAATGCCGCGCCTGCGCTGAGCGTGCCGTCGTTGCCGTTGCCGGACGAATCCGCGGCCGTCGTCCCGCTCGTCTCGTCGAATTTGTACCACAGCTTCAAATTAGGATCCGCAGCCGCAGCCGATACGTTCACGGCCGGTACAAACGGAAACAAGCCCGCGACCAGCGCAATGATGACGAGCATAGACAAGAATCTGTTCTTTCTTTTTTGCATGTGTTACCCCCATTTCCTTCATATTCACGTACAATTCCGATTATTTCAGAGCGCGTACGGCCAAGGAAACTGAATTTCGGGACATGTTTATGCTATTTTCGAAGATTTGCCTTGTGCACATTTTTAACTTTTATGAACTTTTTCGCAGGACGCTCGTTTGAAGATGTTGTGAAAACCGCTTTTTTTCTTTACAATCCAATCCCGGGATACTAGAATAGATCGCATGTTGGATGTTTAAAATACGCAATTCATTCAAGCGAGGTAGACTTCATGTTTCGAATCCGGCTGAATCCGCCGCAAGTATTAGCCATCGGTTTTTTAACTATTATTTGTATCGGCTCCCTGCTTTTGTCTTTGCCCATCGCCTCCGCGGACGGGACAAGCACCGCTTATATCGACGCATTGTTTTTGGCGACATCGGCCACTTGCGTGACAGGACTTTCCCTTGTCAATATCGGGGAACACTACTCCATTTTCGGTCAAGCGGTGATCATCGTTCTTGTGCAAATCGGCGGGATCGGATTTATGACGGTAGCCACTTTGATCGCCCTCGTCTTCCGCAGGCGGATTTCCTTTCAGGAGCGCCTCATTTTGCAGGAAGCGATGAACCACGGTTCCACGGAAGGAATCGTCCGGCTCATACGCAAAGTGATTGTATACGCTCTGGTCATCGAATTGTCGGGTGCCGTCCTGCTGTCGATCCGCTGGCTCTTTGAAATGCCGCCGGGTCAGGCCGTATATTACGGCGTTTTTCACAGCATTTCCATTTTCAACAATGCGGGGTTCGACTTGTTCAGCGGCATGCCGGACAGACCCGGCAGTTTGATGTATTATGTAGACGATCCTTATATAAATATCGTGTCAATCGTCCTGATTGTGCTCGGCGGGGTCGGATTTATCGTTATCGGCGATCTTTTGAGCTACCGCAGCACAAAGAAACTCACCCTGCACAGCAAAGTCGTGCTGTCCGTCTCCGGCGGATTGATCGCCATCGGAACGGTTGTCATTTTCGTATTCGAATATACGAACCCGCTGACGCTGAATCCGTTATCGGCAACAGGCAAAATATTCGGCGCGCTGTTCCAGTCGGTGACCGCCCGCTCCGCCGGGATGAGTACCGTCGACATTAGCATGTTCAGGCAGGCGACGCAATTTTTTGTCATCATTATGATGTTCATCGGCGCAGCTCCCGGATCTTCAGGCGGAGGCATTAAAGTAACCACTTTCGCCATTCTTATAGGCGCACTGATCGCTATGATCCGCGGCAAAGAGGATATCGTCCTGTTCCGGCACCGCATGGCCAAAGACCGCATCTACAAAGCCATTACGTTCGCCCTGCTTTCGTTTATCGTGATCGTCGTCGCTTCCATGGTGCTGTCAACGACCGAAAGCTTTCCTTTCCTCGGCATTTTGTTCGAGGTGACGTCCGCCTACGGCACGGCAGGCATGTCGCTGGGCTTAACGCCCAAACTCACCACTTTCGGCAAAATACTGATCATGGCGCTGATGTTTATCGGCCGTCTCGGACCTGTCACGCTGGCCTACACGTTGACCCCCAAAACGAAAAAAGAGCTGTACCGCTACCCGGAAGGCAAAATTACGATCGGCTGACGCCCGCTTCCGGCAGCGCTGCTTAAATAAAAAACAGGCTCGATTGCAGCAATCGGCCTGTTTCTTTTTAATATCCTTCGCCTTTGCCTCCGGTAACGATGGCAATGCTGGAGCTGGCTCCGATGCGGGTGGCGCCGGCAGCGATAATTTTCCGGGCCGTATCGATATCTCTGACCCCGCCGGACGCTTTTACGCCCATTTCCGGGCCTACGGTCTTTCTCATCAAAGCGATGTCTGCCGCCGTAGCGCCGCCATGTCCGAAGCCGGTCGACGTTTTGACAAAATCGGCCCCGGCCAGTTTGCTGAGCAGGCTTGCTTTCACTTTTTCCTCGTCAGTCAGCAGGCCCGTTTCCAAAATGACCTTGATTACAGCCTGCCCGCGGCCCGCAAGCACGACGCCTTCAATATCCGCTTTCACGGCGTCCAGATCACCGGATTTGAGCGCGCCGATATTCATGACCATGTCTATTTCGGTAGCGCCGTTTGCGATAGCGTCCCGCGCTTCGGCCATTTTGGCAAAAGTCGTAGTCGCGCCCAGAGGAAATCCGATGACCGTCGTAATGCCGACTTTCGAGCCTGCCAGCTCCGCCGCAGCCAAAGGCACCCAATGCGGATTCACGCAAACCGTCGCGAACTCGTATTGCTTGGCTTCGCCGCACAGCTTTACAATTTCATCCCTGGAGGCATCGGGCTTCAACAACGTATGATCGATAAGCGCAGCAATCTCCGGCCCTGTTTCGTTTCCTTGCGAACCGGCCGTTCCCGTATTCGCAGGCTGGCTCCCGGCTTCAGCCAACACTTTTTGCACAGTTTGTTCGATCCATTCCTTTACTTCCAATTTTGTTCTCCTCCTATTTTTCAACTGCTCTATGAATTGTATGATCAAGACTGGTATTCAAGCAAATATTTTGCCGTGAATTGATCCGTAATTAACGTATTCGTATACTTCCCGCAGATAGCGCCGTGGATGGCATCCACTTTTTTGACGCCGCCGGCTACCAAAATCGACTTTTCCTTGTTTCTCAGCTCCGCCAAATCGATCCCGATCGTCCGCCGGTCGAGCTCTTCGCTGCAAATATTGCCTTCCAGATCGATGAACCGGGAGCAAATATCTCCGGCGCCCTTGGCGTGAATGATCTCCAAATCGGACGGGGAAAAATAGTTCGCTCTGATCAAAACGGAATCCTCGGTCGGCACGCCAACCGTAAATACCGCCAAATTGGCTTTCTTGCCCATATCCAATATTTTGCGTATATGCCGGTCGGCTTCAATCGCCTGCTTGACGACAGCGTGATCGACGATCGCGGGCAGCGGCAAAAAATGCGGATTCGTATTGAACGCCCCGCCAAAAAGATGAACGATTTCCGAGGCGTACGTATTCGTCTCCGAGTAGCTGACACCGCCGTTAAGCTGGACGACCGATACGTCCCTCACATGCTTGTTCTGCAATTGAACGGCTACCTCATATAAAGTCGTGCCCCACGTAACCGCGATCGTATCGCCGTCTTTGACGATTTCATACAAATATGCCGCGGCCGCTTCGCCCAAATATTTTTTGACGACGGGATCTTCGTACTGGGGAACCGAGACGACAATCGCCTTTTGCAGCTGGAACTTCTCTTCCAGTTGGGAAGCCAGATTGCCGTTATTTTCAGTAGGGTCCATAATTTTTATTTGAACGATGCCTTCCGCTTTGGCCTGCTGCAAAAACCGCGATACCGTCGGGCGGGATACCCCCAGCTTTTTGGCAATATCCTGCTGACTATAGTCCAATTGATAGTACATTCTGGCTGCATCAATGATTTTCTCCAGCTTGTCTCCGCTCATACGTTTCCGCCCTTACGCTCTCAATTGAAATTATGTTCAGTATTGATTAGCATAATTTCATATTTAATTATACGAAGATTTTGTCAAAAACACAATGCCTTAACATGAAATTTTGTTCACTCGATCCATCGTTTTGGCTTGCCCACAAGCAAAATCGTCAACAACTGTATATCAATAAAAAGAGAGCCGCTCTCGTAAGAGTCGTCTCTCCTAAGGGTAAGAAGTCTTAAGCGCGCTAACAGCAGCCAATTCAATTATTTTGCCGCTTTGACTGTAAATGTGCCCTTATACGGTTTTGATTGTATCATAATTTCGTAGGTTCCCGGCTGCGGATTATTCAATAAAAACATGTTTTTCCCTGGTTTTAAATCAGCGCTAAAATTCAAATCCTTTGAAACAAGCTTTAGATCGGTTCCTGCGTTCGCTTTCACATCAAATATGGCTTTAATCATGGAACCGGCTTTAAATTCCGTATTTTTAGGGGTAATCCCGGAAGCGGAGACGTCGATTGTCGCGATTTGCATATCGTTTTCTTCATCGACCGTCGCTTTTTGCGATTGCGGCTGGCCAATGGTTCCGATGCGGATTTGATCTTTTTGCAGTAAAAAATACCCTGTAGAAACCGTCATGCATACAATTAGTACAATTGTACTGGTGTATACAGGCTTCCGAAGCGAAGGCTTCTTGGATTTCTTTTTTTTAACGTTTTTATTTAGGCGCCAATCCATAGTTTTCTGAACGAAAAATACAGCCGAAACGAACACAATATCTGCAACCATGACAACCAGATTCGATCTGAAAAACAGACTGCCTATGATAGCTCCAAGCATCGCCCCCATCGAACCGGCCAATACTCCATTTATGGCTGATTGAACGCCGAATGGTATACCGCCGGGAAAACCGGTGATGATAGCAAACAATATCGTAATCGTCACAATTAAGCTCAATTTAAAATCCAACGTCTGTGCCGCGACAACACCAAATGCAAAACTTGATAACAAGGCAAAAGCAGAACTTGCGGTCAGTCCGGCAGTTCTAGTCAACATGGCTTTTCTTTGAACCATATAAAAAATGTGATAGCCTGTGATCAGAACAATTAGTATGAAACTTCCTATGTTAAGCAGCATAACAACCATCACTCCATCTTTGCTCGTTTAAATATTGCGGTCTCATTACAGTTTTTTAGCAAAGTCCCAATCCGGATAAACGTAAGGAATGGTTGGAGCGGCAGCAGGTTCTACATTTTGAACAACGATTTTAATTACTGTCTGGTTAAGATAGGTTGTTGTTGCAATGGTACCCGTAATAGTTACCCATGAGTCGTTCGCATAACTGCTTGCATTTTGAGCCTCGGCAATCATTCCATAAGGAGATATATCTGCTATACAATGGGTCATCGCCATTCTGCCGATAATAAATTGATTTCCGGCCAAGTCATTTTCTCTATAAATGAATCCTTTAACCTTAATTTGCTTGCCTTCAAAATTAGAGGCGAATGTATTGAGAGCCTGCAGCTTTTCGATAAACCATTCATCTTTCATTTCTATCAGATCTTGCTTATATAATAACATCCCTAACTTTGCATAGTCTCGGTTGTATTTGTCTGTTTTAAACATTTCTTTCGCCGCTGGGTCTTCATTTCCTGCCAACTGAGCCAAATCGGCAGGAACACCATTGTTATAGGCAGACGTTCCTCCCAAATTCAACCCTTTATTTTTGGCTAGCGAACTAGCAAAGGACTGGTTAGGAAGGAATATTCCAAATAACAGCGGTAATATAAACAATCCATAAATGATCGTGTTTTTCCATAAAGACCGTGAAGGTTCATGACTGTGATCGTGCCCGCCGCAAGCACAAAAAGCTGCCGGCTGTTTGAACGAACGAATTGAGATGTAGAGTTGGAAAACTGCAAAGATAAATAATCCTCCTGCAGCAATATCTACATATTTCACAAGCTGCGGTGCAATAAAAAGAAGAATTTCCCCCGACAACGCTAAATATGCTAAGAGTACTGAGAAACCCAGTAAAATCGTCAATCTCAAAAAATGATGCACAACATACGAGTTTTTCATTAAATTGTTCTCCCTGCTCATTTCAATATGAACCTTTCGAGAATCAAAGTGCTTGTATAGACGCAAACGATAACTAGTGAACTGTATAATACTACATATCTTGTTTTAAAAACTGCCGACATCATCAAAATCCCTTTCAAGTTAAGCATGGGACCGAAAACCATAAATGCGACAAGCGAGCTTTTCGAAAATGTCGTGACAAACGATTGCGCGACAAATGCATCCGAGGTTGAACAAAGCGAAAGTAGAAATCCGAGGCCCATCATCAGCAAGTTTGCGCTTCCTTGAGTGTGTCCAAGTTCCACCAAAGTGCTCTTGGATACGAACGTTTGAAGCAATCCAACTAGTAATGCACCAAAGATCAAATATTTACCCATCTCAAAAAATTCGCTAATTGCATGTTCCATTACTTCCAGCAGTTTGTTCTTGCTACTATGCTCATGGTGCTCGTGGTGCTTAGTCGTATGCTGCTGAATGGGCGGACCTATCTTTAGTTGATCCGTTTTTACGAAGTAATAGACGATAAGCCCAATAACGAGCGCCACAAGAAAAGCCAATCCCATACGCGAAAAAACAATATCGGGTTTGTTGCGAAAAGCCGTATACGTAGACCAGAATACAATCGGATTTATGATCGGCCCGACCAAAATAAATGTCGTGGCAACATGCAGGGGCATTCCTTTTTGAATCAGTCTGCGAATAGCCGGAATCATCCCACATTCACATATAGGAAAAATAATGCCAATCACGCTCGCGGCAACAATACCCAAAATGGGATTTTTCGGAATCATTCTTCTGATGGTCTGCGCTGAAACGAAAACTTCCAACAACGCTGAAATTAAAACTCCAACCAGTATAAAGGGCATTGCTTCAATAATGATGCTGACAAACATCATTTTAAATATTTGCAGCTTGGGGTCATTCAAAATCGTCTCGGGTGCTTTGGTAGAGAAAAAATATAAGATCACTATAGCCACCAAAGAAAAGACAGCGAGTAAATTGCTATTCCACCTGTTTGACTTTTTTGATACTGCCGTATTTTGCATGAATATCCCCTCTTGATTTTGTTTAATTGAAGAATACCCTCTGCGTTAGCCAGATTCCGCCCAGCACAAGCGCTACGCTGGAACCTGCAATTACTGCCCGCCTTGAATATTTCCAACGGTGTAATAGTATGAGCAGCGGCAGCAGCATTGCGACTAACGTCACCTGGACGGTTTCAATCCCAATATTAAAGCTGATCAAATCAGCAGCCAGTTCGCTTTTCGGGATATCCATCTCTTTCAAAATATCTGCAAAGCCCATTCCGTGTATTAAGCCGAATAAAAATGTAAGTACCCAGCGGTGGCTGACACGGTTACGAACGATATTTTCTACTGCGACAAAACAAATGCTTAACGCAATCGCAGGCTCAACAATTCTCGAAGATACATTAATTATCCCCAGCACCGTCAATGTCAGGGTAATGCTGTGAGCGATCGTAAATGCTGTGATCATGGTCGCATATTGCTTAAATTTTTGCCTTGCGATTAACAATGAAAACAAGAACAACAGATGGTCATAGCCGGTTAAAATGTGATTCATTCCGAGTGTAAAGAAAGAGAACCAGCCTGTACCTGAAGTCGGTTGGCTTGAACCATCACTCTGAGGTTCTTCTGTTTGATTATTGGGGATATTTTGCTGAAGCTGAGCATCCTGTTGCAAACCGGCATAATCATTTTCAGTCATTTGCATCGCCCATACCCGGTTTTTCCCGGATAGAGCCGACGTACTTTTTTGCTTGCCGTAATTAATAGTAAGCAAATCAACGTAGTTGGTCATTGCGTCATTTAAGTATAGATTGTCCACCAAAGAAATCGGCTGCGATGCGGAGACTGGCGGGAAAGTGAGCTTCAATACAACCTTCGTTGCATCCCCCTGTCGATCGAGAATAAAACTGTCCACTTGTTTCCAGTCCTGCAACTCACCGTTAATTTTTAAAGAAATTTTTGTTTGCAGCAGCGATTTAAGCTTATCTTTCACTGCATCGAATTCATCCTGTTCGAGCATAGAATTATTGTTTACATCTCCGCCGACTAATTCAATAACGGATAATTCGTCAAGCGAATAGGTCATTTCAATGTTAGATTTTGTTAAATTTAGCGTCGTATAACTGGCACTGTAAGCATGTGCATATACTGACCGATCGAACGGTAGGAGAATGCATAACAAAACTGACATCAGCCAAATGAAAAGTCTCAATGTACCATTAAGACGGAACATAATTCTCCTCCTTGTTAAAGATAAGGGGATGCCATTCTTGCGAATGGCATCCTGCTATCATTGAAGTAATGCTTAGATGCTTATTTACTTAATAAGTTATAAATGACTTGAGCGGCTTCAGCACGGGTTGTGATCCCCTTCGGATCGAACTTGCCCGCCGCGCGTCCTTGAATCAAGTTCAGCGACGCTGCCGTTTTTACAAATTGTGCTGCCCAAGGTGAAACTAGAGATTCGTCTACAAATGTCGTCGTACTGGCTTTCACAGACGCTTTGCCGCTTTGATTTTCGTACGCCCGCATTAGCATCGTGACCATTTCCTCACGAGTAATTTGCGCATTTGCATCGAAAAGTTCAGTACTCTTTCCTTGTACGATGCCTGCTTTCACTGCAATGGAGATAGCTTCGGCATACCAGTCACCGGCCTTCACATCAGTAAAAGCTACATCGCCTTTCGCTGTCAGATTCAGCGCTCTGACCAGCATGGCTGTAAATTCGGCGCGCGTTACGTTGCGTTCCGGTTCAAACATTGTTGCGCTCGTCCCGCTCACAATTTGCTTCGCCGCCAGCTCTTTGATTACATTCGCTGCCCAATATTTTTCCGGGATATCAGTGAATGATTTTGTCACTTCAAAAACCGCATATTTACTGAAGTGACTAATCTGAGCTACCATGTAGCCATCTATATATTTTCCTCCAATGTACTCTAGCTTTCCATCATCAGGAATATAATAAATACCGGCCAATTTCGGATTCACGGTAGAATCGACCTTTAACTTAATCGTTATCGGTTTGTCGAACTTCGAAAGATCGACAGTTTTGCCATCCGCAGTAGTAATGGACAGGTGTAATTCATAAACTTCTCCGGAAAGCTTAATGTCCGTTTTGCTTATGTTTCTGCCTTTGTCTACGATATTTTTCGCCTCGGCATCGTTCAAAGGATTTAGCTTCAACGAAATTGTACTGTCTTTCGACTCAGCTGTAGAAAGCTTGTTTATTAACTGCTTGAACAGATCGGAAGGTACATTCATAACGATTTTATCCGATTTGATCGCTAAGTTGTCTTGTTTAATCAGATCGACCGTATTCGATGGAATCTTAACTTCCCAAGTACTTGCCGGAACTTCGACGGTTGTTTTGCCGTTCCCGGTGAGCATATCCGCCGTAATCATGAAAGAATGATCTCCATCGCTTGTATTATGGGTGGTACTGCCTGTCCCGGTTCCGGTTCCGCTTCCGGTTCCACTTCCACTTCCACTTCCACTTCCGCTTCCGCCCCCGGTTTCTCCTCCGGTTGTTGGAATCGCTACATTTACTGCTGCGGAAGCTGTATAATTTCCGTCAACAGTCGTTACGGTTATCGTCGCCGTTCCTGTACGAATTGCCGTAACTTTTCCTGTCGCATCTACCGTCGCAACCGATGTATCGCTCGATTTCCAAGTGACCGCTTGATTCGTCGCATTCGCAGGTGCGATCGTTGCTGTCAGTCCATATACAGCCCCCTGCACCGTCAGGTTGATTGCGCTCGTGTTCAGCCCCACTCCGGTAACTGAGACTATTTCAGTCGCATTCATCAATTCCCTTGTATCGCGGACGCGAATCCGGTCGCCGTTAGCGTATTTGCTGCTCATGCCTGTCGCTAATAACGTATCCCCAATGGATAGCTTAGGAATCGCCACTCCGGTTTCTTCGAGAACATATCCGTCTACGAATACGAGGACATCTCCACTGCCATCGTTAATTACATATGAAAAACTGTCGGGAATGGAAGTTACCTTCCCTTTTACCTGAACCAACTGACCCTGATACTGATCGGAAATCGATTCTCCCGTTGTGACTAGCTTAGGTGGAACAGGCGGTCCTGAGCTTACTTTAACGATACTTTTATCAAACCCATTAAACATGACTTCCTTGTCATTGTCGAAAGTGCCGATATAACCGTATATTCGTATCGTATCTCCAAGTTGTAACGAATCTTTTGGCACCTCGTTAAATGCCATAATTCCGCCGCTATCGTCCTGAATGTAAGCAGCGTCGTAGAATATCCCTGCCTGAGCAGTTACCTTCCCTTGGACAACCACATTTGTACCATCCGACAGTTTGCGGGCATCGGCGATCGGAATCACTTTCTGTTCATTCTTCGCTAACCAATTGACTACGTTTAACGCGAATGGAACATTGTTAGTCGGGCCGTCGTTTTGTGTCATTTGCTTGTCGTTGAAAATATTCATTCCCGCCACAACAATCCTGCCAGTTCCAAGCTGCTCCGAAGCTACTAACGGTATAGCCGACCCGCCGGTTACATCGGTCAAAGCTGGACCATTTTTGCCATTAGCTGTTCGGACATTATATTTCACCGTATCAGTTTTTACTTGAGGAGAGTCTTGAAACGTTGTTTCGTTCCCCGTTGCAAGAACAGTAACTGAACTGCTGTCCGTAAGCGGAACTTTGTTTCCTGCCCCATCGTTTTGGGCAAGACTCGCTCCACTGTAAAAGTCCAATAAGGATACGAAATCAGTCAAACGGTTACTTACAGGCTTCAAATGGAGCCGCACTGAAAAATTAGAAGTTAACGGAGTCCCCCAGAAATTACCGCTTGTTGTTTCGTCAAAGACTCCATCGTTGTTAATTAAAATACTTGAACCAATACCCGATAATAAACTGTTTAGATTTTGGGGAGTTCCGTTGTAATTGCTCTTTTCGGTCAATAATAACGATCCGCCGCGATCAATGAAACTTTTTAATACAGTGATTTCACTTGCAGAATACGCACTGCTTGGATGAGTTACCATCAATACATTGACGTCGCTTAAGAGTTGATCGGTAAGCGCAGTTTTATTTTCAATAACCGTATATCCCTGTTGCTTCAAATTGAGTGTGAAGTTTTTAAGGTTATCGCCGTACGTACCGGTATCGCTCGTCGTATTTTCATTATTATGCGTAGCATCAATCATAACTTTGATGCCGAGCGGCGGTTTCACAGTGATCGTTTGTTCATATTTATTATCTCCCAGGTCATTCCCGTCCCCAGCCGCAAGCACGACAATCAACTTGTGACTCCCTGAAGGCGGATTCGACCAAATGACGCTGGCATCTGCATTTTTATTAGCAGCAAGTGAAGCGATCGTAGCATCTCCGATTAAATGAGCCGAATCAATGCTGTCATAATAGAAATGTGCGGTAAGATTTGTCACATTGATCGTTCCAAGATTGGCGACGCCAGCTTTCAAAGTGACAGGCATGCCGGCTATGGCAGCTCCTTCTACAACTGTTAAATCGTTTACTTTCACGGACAACGGATCTTCCGGCGACCAGATCGGCGAAGAGTAGATTCTATCGCCATCCTTTTGCGTGACACGAATAACGAACCATTGCTGTCCTCCTATGACATTGACTGACGGCTTCCAGTTAAACGACGACGTATTTCCGTCTGGCGTGTAACTGTCGTAAACTCTGCCGCCATTGGTAACCAACTCGACTTTAGCAATGTTGGTATTATCGCTTGCCGGTACAGAAATATATTTCGGATCGGAGGGGCTTTTATCGCTGCCTGTAACATTAAAGTTCAGCGTCTTGGAGTCGACCGTAGCACCCATGTAGTATCCGTTTGCCAATACATCCAGTTGGTAGTTCGGATCTTCACTGAAATAAACGTGCATTTTGCGCATTGCATCAAACAAAGAATCCGTAGAAAGATCATTAGCGACAATAATCGTACGTTTCTTCGTTTGTCCCCAAGTCGCGTTATGGTTATCTTCACCGTACGTCGGCGCTACATGCCATCCCAGGTCGAGGGCGCTGAAAAATTTGTTTTCCGCGTTGACATATGCATACTGTCCTGACCCATTGCCTACCTCAAGCATTGTGAAGAGCTTGTCGACATTTTTATCATAAGGAATGAAATTGTCGAACGCATTCGCCGACATCGCCGGGTGATTGAACTGCGCTACAATATTATCATAAGTCAACGTCCAATTGTAATAATTTTGAAGATTTTGATATTTCCCTCCATCTTGGACACGATCGATGAAGTTTTCGGTTCCAAAGACGTTAGAGTGACCCCAAGTGGTTGAAGTCATTTCAAATCCCGGGAATACGACAAAGCTTCCGTTTTTCGTATATTCTTTCGCAAGGTCTTTCGTTAGCTGCCAATCAGATCCGCCTGTTCGCTCAGGCATCCCTTTATGATCGACACTATCTGTACCAACAAGCGAAGAATCGATATCATGCGAGTGATCGGAGAAAGCAAAGTAGTCGTAACCATGAGCCAGAGCCGCTTTTAAAGCCATTTCAGGGGTGCCTGTTGCATCTTTCACAGTATCGTGTGAGATACTGGTATGATTATGCATTGTTCCCCGATAATGGTTGCCTCCGGTAAACCTCGGAACAATCTGGAATGACCAGGAATATGTCGAAAGATTGCCTCGTAAAGACAAATCTTTGGCCGAAACTTGGACAGTATGAGTCCCGACAGCCATATCATCGTTCGAAGTTAAAGTTAACTTGATTTGACTAATCGATTTTTCAGCTTGCGCAGTGAAATCTTTGCCGTCAATGGAAATCTTCAGAGAATTCACATCCACGCCGCTTGGATCGTCCAAATTGACGGAAACGACCGGATGGGA
The DNA here is from genome assembly GCF_059820445.1 of Paenibacillus sp. sgz302190. Taxonomy (NCBI): domain Bacteria; kingdom Bacillati; phylum Bacillota; class Bacilli; order Caryophanales; family Paenibacillaceae; genus Paenibacillus; species Paenibacillus sp. sgz302190. The sequence goes on along the minus strand of NZ_JBZYAO010000007.1, from coordinate 221,628 downwards.
TGATTCAATATTGTCATTATTAGCCGGAAGCTCGTTGGAATACGCCGGGCCGTCCGTATCTTCTACGATATCCACGCTGTTTGGAGTATTAGAGTCTCCGGAAGTCAGCGTCTGTCCGTTGCCTTGAGCTACAATATAGTAGGACAACTTTCCAGGCGCCGTTGCCGCCGGTATTTTGGCATTGTAATTCACATTGTCATTAGCGGCCGTAAGCAATGGGATTAAAGCAAAAGAGGAATCCCCCGAATACTTATAGTAAAGGGTAATGGAATCCGCATATTTCGCCGTTGCTTTGATAGGTACATCCAAACCGATATAATATTTCGTCAGAGGAACATGATTGAACTGCAGATCCCCTTTAATATCAGAAGCTTTCCTTGGCAGAACATAGTATCCGCTCGTATAAGGAGAAGCTAACTTGGATTGACCCACGATCCCTGTAAAAGTTAACGTATCGCCCAGCGCAATTGCACTGTTAATATCAATCCCGGTAGACCCCAATATTTTGACGATAGCTGTATTGCCTGAATCGTCAATAATCGTCACGTTATAGTCCGGACCAGTGGATGGAATATTGGATACCTTTCCTCTAACAGAGACCAATTTCCCTTCCAACGGTTCCGCTGTTGCATAAGCGCTTAAAGCAGGTAACGTAATCACGCTCGCAACAGGCGCCGTATCCAACCCTTCATCCGTAATCATGGTCGGAACAAATTGTGCCATACCCGAAGTAGATACGAATTTTCCGGCAACTTTAACTTTATGTCCGATCGTGACTGATTGTGCTTGGCCGGAAATAACCTCGATTCCACCTGTAGCGTCTTGTACGTAGAAATTTGCTTTTTCAGTTCCAAGCGCGTTATTATCCGATGTCACTACGCCCTCGATGGTCGTAGAGAATCCGATATGAAGCGGCAGCCCGTTGGTGTCATTGTAACGCAATTGATTAATAGGAACTATCGCGTTCGGGTTTCCCGCTGCGTCAACACGCACATAGATGCTTTCTTTTGGCACAGGCTGCGTTGTATCCGTATAAGTAAGGTAAACCGTTTGATTATTATTCGAATCTGAGAAATTCAGTGAAAATGACCCATCTGCCGCTGCCGTGGTTTGTCCCGCTGAAGAAACGATGCCGGCATTTACCACATAGGCTTTGACTGTCGACGAAACAGGAACAGAACCTGCGATTCCTGTTGCGGTTGCATTGCCGCCTGAATTCGTGAAGCTGATTTTCGCGGCGTTGGGAGAACCCATGAACTTCGAGTTGCGGATGTTAACTTCTACAGGATTACTTGGGCTGCTTGGTGCATTCAAAACAAAATCCTTGGACGGATCCTTCGAGAAAAAACCATTGCCCAAGCCAAGTGCTACTCTTGGATCGGAGCCTGCATCTGTTTTACGCAGTATAGTCCCGCCTCCGACACCGGTGTTAAAGAAGGGCGATCCCCAATGATCGGTTTTCGTGGTAAAACTGGAGTTGGTTCCGTTGCCGAAAGTAACAATATCAATCGCTTTGGGATCATCTTGACTGCTTAATCCGGTTGTTGAATTAGCAATGGCAAGAATCCCCCCTGCAGACCCGCTGGGATTAAGGGTGCTTGTTTGGTCCGGTGTTACGGGAAGACTTGCACCCGTTGCTCCAACATTACCTGATACAAGATAATATCCATGAGCTTTAATTGTGCCGGTCAGCTTGGTGCCTGCTCCAAAGCTTGTACCTGATGATGACACATAAATGATTGCCCACTGATTATTGAAATTGATATCCTGATTTGTTGTATTGTACAGCTCGAAAAACTTCGTATTATAAAAGGCTCCGCTGTTACCGCCATTTACATACAATTGGCTGAAAACGACATCGCCGGGTTTGATACTCTGAGTAACGGTAAGATTGACCGAAATCGGATCGCTCTGCGTTTGCCCAGTTCCCTGCGCCGTAATGTAAGCCGTCGTCTTGGATAGAACGTTATTCAGGTTTGAAATTGCAAACGACCCATCCGCTGCCGCAATTCCAGTTCCACCTAACGTAGTCAATGCAGCGTCCCAGTATACGGCTACTTGTACACTGGCTCCAACAGCTCCCGCCAAACCACTAACTGCGTTCAAACTCGAAAACGTGATTTTTGAAGAATCCGGATTTTTCGTCTTACCGGAGGCAGGCGCAACCGTCACCATGCTGCTTGCTGTAAAACCGCCATCTACCGTGGTCGCTGTAATCTTTGCCGCTCCTGCGGACACTGCCGTCACTCCGCCACTGGTGTTCACCGTAGCTACAGCAGCATTATCTGTGCTCCAATTCACTGCATTGTTTGTCGCATTCGCCGGGCTTACCGTTGCGACCAGACCATACACAGCATCCCCGACCGTCATATTGACAGTATTCGAATTGAGCGTTACGCCAGTTACACTAACGGTGCCCGACAACGAGGTCCCATTGATGACGATATCAGCGATTCTGCTGTTGCCATTACTTTGAGAGATCGTCCCTGTTCCATTGGTACCGGCATTTGATGAATTAATCGAAGAATTAGACGTATTGACCCATCTAATATAAACAGTTGGTTGATTGTCCAATTCGCTAGGCAGATTTACATCTTTTTGTGCAATCGTTGTCGTAAGTGAATAGACATCTGAAAATGGAACAAAATTAGTACCATCTAGGCTGTACTGAAGCTGAAAATCCTTCGGACCGCCATTTGTACCATATTGCTTTGAAGAAAGTGTTAATCCAGAGTATCCAGCCGTGCTGAATTGCGCTTGCCAATACCCTCCTGCAGGAGTAGCCCAGCCATCTTTATATATAGTGTTGCCTGTAGCTGAGTAAGTAGCTGTTCTACTATTGCTTAATGTCAGCTTGGCGATGCCTTTATTATTGGCATTACCGGCAGTTGCAGTATCCACGTTCGTCGACGAAAAGGTCCACCCTGCTACAGTCTCGGGTACGCCTGCATATGCCTTCTGAACCAATCCATTAGGCAAAATCATCGTGGCCAGCATCATCACAACCATCATAAGGCTGTACCATTTCTTGTACTTACCTATCCTTTTTAACATTAAGGCGATTACCTCCCTTATAAAATTGCATAACAAAAAAAACAACACAACAAGCGCCGCCTAATCCTCTATCTACCCCCTCAATAGAATTAAGCACCCCACAACGAAAGCGCTTTCCCATTTTCCTCAGGAATTAACCTGCTAATTGCTAAAGTGAACATTTGAAAAATACTTTTTTTACAATTGATTCCAATGACATTAATTCATCACTTTGTAAACATTTTTTCAAACGTCCCTTAGCTATTCTAGACTTCATTTGTTTTGTGTATATTAGCACAGCGTTAAGGGATTGTTAAGGCGGTTTTTGGCATAATCTTAATATTTGGAAATCTGCCTTATCGAATATCGCAAACTATGCATAATACCAATAACTACATGATAGAATAGAAAAAGTGAAATTTTGAATAAACAATAATTTACATTTGTTTATTTTATCATTTGTAATGAAAATAGCTCCAAGAAGAAAATAATACCATTTCCAATTTTTCAATGATTTTTCTTATCGTATCGGGTAGTGTAACGAGAGTTTATTGGCGGAATTGTATGCTAAAAAAGCCTGCTCCCCCATATGGACAGGGCAAGCAGACTTTTTTTCAAAAAACTATTCGTTAGATCTCTTAACGATAAACGTTTGTAACATACTCGCGGGAGAACTCTCCCAGCCCGTCAAAGAGCGCGTCGACGAAGCGCGCCGGATCGGTCAGCAATGTGCCTGCGCCCAGGTCGCGGTAATTTTCGAAAGAGCGGCCCCATGGCGCGCTGGCGTCGCCGCTGCCGTTATCTCCGGCAAACGTTCCGTAGCTGGACCAAAGATTCGGGTTGTTATCGTTGCGATGCGGCCATAGGGAAGTTTCCAGCGGAATCAGACCGTAGGTCAGCGGCGCGCTTTTGAAGTCATTGGAATAGTTGGCGTAATAGTTTTTGCTGCGGTCGCTCATGTTTTGTACATCGGTGCCCGATTTGAACACGATACCGCTGTTGCCTTTTGCTCCTTTATCGTCATACACCCGCAGCGCATGGCCGAAATCCTGCTCGCTTTCCGTAATCGGAGAGTCGTTTTGGGCGCTGTAAATTTTCGGATGACTGCCGGACATACTGTATTTGCCGTCAAAATAAACCGTGCTCAGCCCTGGTGTATACGTCTTGTCAGTAGACCAAGGGGACGAATACATGCGGAGCTTTTTGTGCCGTCCCATGAGCACCGTTTCCAGCTTGCCGTTCGGATCGTCGACTTTGTTGCCGTTCAAGTCCGTGCCGCCGGGTTTGCGGATGACCAGCATCATGCTTTCCATATCGTTCTCATGGTCGCCGAGACCGTTCCCGAGATCTGCAACAACGCCTCTAACATCCTGCTTCGCGTAGTAGAAATAGTAGCCGATGAACCAGTGCGTTTTGGACGAAACGAAAGAATAGTACACGGATGGATACAACGCTTTGCCGCCCAGACCGTATTGATCGATATTTTCCCAGTTGTTTGTCGTATTCCAGTCGCCGTCGTAGTCAACGCGCGTCGGGATATCCTGCTGCGGATCGCTGCCGATATCTTGGTAAAGCAGCGGGGACCAAATTTCGGCAAATTTGCTTTGTTCCTCTGCCGTCGCCGCTTCCGCCTTGGAAACAAGCCCCGCCGGCGCGATACAAGGCACAGCCAGTGCCAACATCAAACTAAAGGTCAAAATCTTACTTCCGATTTTACGCATCACAGTTACATCTCCTTTTATATTCACGAATTTTTTTGCGGGCGTCTGCTTCTTCACGGCCGGTAAAATACCGTCCTGCCCGGCGTAGTTGTACACCAAATTTTCATCATAAGTAAAAAATAATGTCGGGCGCTTGCCCAGCCGTTTTTCGCGACGGATACGCCTGCAGGCGCTGTACCGCGCTCATAGATTTTAACCTTAAGCGCGACCTCATCTTTCGGCTTGGCGCTATTCTCCCCTCCCTTTTCCGTCCGGTCGCAATCTTCGATCCGCCGGAACAGCCGATCAACAGATTGCATAGAAGCGCACCGCACAGCATTCCCGGAAAACTTCCGTTCCAGGCATGCATCCGAAGCGGCTTTTAAGCTGCTCCTATGTTGCGTAACCGCGTCCTCCTTCAGTCGATGCAACAACTCCTTTATAACCCGGAAGTATAAAATCTGGAAACAGACGATTTTCCATGCGGTAAACCGATCATGCCACCCTGCTCTTTATGTACTTCCCGGGCAAAAACAAACCAAATTCTACCTCCCAACCTTTTTCCGCTTCCCTCTTCCGGATTTCGCTAACAAACAGGCAATGCGAAAAGCGATCCGACCCGCTCGCCGCGGCTGCGCAAGCCGATACCACCGCTTTGCCGCACTCGCTCGGGCAGAAAGCGGAATTCCGTAAAATACCACTGTATAAGGAACGTATGTTCGGTATATAATAAGAATAAACGTTCGTATTATGGTGGTGTTCATTATGAGTGTTAATTCAAGAATCGAAACGGAAGAAGATGTTCAGATCATCAAGGAATACACGTTGCTGCCTATTTTGCTGGATATGTTGGCGAGGGATATCGACGAATTGAAAGTTTACAAGGATAAGATCGTGTATAATCATCTTATTTTTTATCTTCGGGAAGTTGAAAATTCCATTTATCCCGAATTGCAAAACATCAAAAGCAAGATGAAGAAACGGGACATGAAAGTGCTCAGTACGAACACGAATGCTTCAGGCATCCACGTCGAATACAAAGTCCGCGGCTACGTTCGTCATTTCACCATGCTGAGGAGCCTGGTCAAAGCGGAGCTGATGACTGCGCTGATGAATATGCGGGGGCGGTTGCGGTGAACTAAAGGATTGTATTTTCGACCGAATCACCTCTTTGGCTTATGTCGCTTTTAATTGATAATCTTATTTGGCGTACAGGAAAAAATCGCCATTTTAAAAAAACCGTGAAGGCTTGATGCTGCGCGGTTTTTTGCTAATTATCGGCAGAATCTTTCATTATTCTTTTATTGGGCTGATCTACACTTACATTATAGCTTTCATGCGTTTTGCAAGGCTGATACAAAGGGTGATGACATGTTACCTATGGATAACATAGGTTCAATAGCGAAAGTACGCGGTAAGCGTAAATATTTGCTGGAAGAAGAGCAAGTTTTTTCCGAATCGTTACTCTGGCAGCTACAGCGGGATTTTTTCGACGAAAAGGGGGCCGCTGCTTGGCAATCCGGCCAAGTGCCGCATTATGTGACAAGCAGTCCCACGTTGGCAAACAGCTACGCCGAGATCGTATTTGCTTTTTTGCGCGACCGGAAGAGGATGACGTCATCCGGAGAGAGTTTAGGGCATTCTCGGGATGAACCGCTTTACATTTGCGAATTAGGCGCCGGGTCGGGGCGGTTTGCATTTCATTTTATAACGCGGTTTGTCAAGATCTGCGAACAATTTCAACAGGAAACGATACCGATTTGTTATGTAATGACGGATTTTACTTGCAGCAATCTTGCTTTTTGGAAGCGGCATCCTCAGTTTGCTCCTTTTTTTCACCGCGGTTTATTAGATATGGCCTTGTTTGATATAAATAAATCGAATCGGCTTCAATTACAGATAAGCAACCGGGAGATCGCCGCAAACGAACTGGCCAATCCGCTTGTGGTGATTGCCAATTACGTATTCGATAGTATCCCTCAGGATTTGTATTATCTCGAACAACGCAACTGGTTTCAATGCTTAGTGACTCTGTCCCACGACCAAGATCCGGACACGCTTGCGCCTGAGGAAGTACTATCGAATGTGCATGTGAAATACACGCATCGTTCTATCCAGACACCGACTTTTCCAGAACATGATTGGAATCAGCTCATTCTGGAGTACGGGAATATGCTGAACAGCACCCACTTGTTAGTTCCAACCGTCGGCTTGCGCTGCTTGCAGAATATGAAGTCCTTATCGCGTAAAGGGCTAATGCTGCTTACCGCCGACAAAGGCAACCACGATCCCACTTTACTGCCATACAAGCCGGCCTCCGGTCTGGTGCGTCACGGCAGCTTTTCGCTTCCTGTTAATTTCCATGCTTTCCGCTGGTTGTGCGAGAGAAACAGGGGGCGGGCCTTATTTCCGGAACATCCCCATCATCATATCGATGTAGGATGCCTCCTGATGCTGGACAATCCGGAGCAGTATATAGATACCTGTGCGGCTTATGAGCGGTATGTCAATGAATATGGTCCGGACGATTTCTACAATATTGCCAAGCATGCACGAAACCGATATTCAGACATGGGCCTGAAGGAAATGATGGCCTATATTCGCCTCAGCTGTTATGATAGCCACCATTTCTCGTACTATTTACCGAGACTGTTCGAGTTGGCGCCTACTTTTTCCGAGAGGGAACGTGCCTTGGTGATCGATACGGTTCATAAGGTTTGGGCGACGTACTTTTCGTTAGGCGAGGATATGGACTTGGCTTATCATATAGCAGCTATGTTTTACGAGATGGGCTGTTATTCGCAAGCCAATGATTATTTTCAACGATCCGTTCATATTTACGGGGAGCATACGGGTACGCTGTATAATATGGCGTTATGTTATTTTTTGCTTGAAGAGTTCGAGCAAGCCGAACTTTTGTTGGAGAAAGTGCTTATATATGATCCTGTCAATGAGGAAGCCATTCTATTATTAACCCAAATCCATTCAAGGAATATAAACGAATCCTAGAGTCCGGAGGACATATGGAACATTCACGCTTCCAATCCAAGCTTAAAACGAGCAATGTGAGCACAACGCAATCATCAGAAAATATAAAGATTGGCTCTACGTTGGAGCAGAACGTCCAACTGGCCGGGCAACTTCCCATTACTTACCTGCAGCGAACGATCGGCAACAGGGCCGTGGGCCAAATGCTGCAGCAAGGGGGGGCAAGACCGCCCTTGCAGGCGAAGCGCGCACCGATTCCGAATAACGCCTCGGGGCTTATTCAGATGCGTAAAATTCCGGTTAATATTCTGCAAGACGGCACACTTGAGGAATTCAAAACGGAGGGATATACCCGGGATTTTTTGAAACGCGTTCAAGAGTTTCTGAATTTCTACGATGAAAAAGCGGCAGCAGAATTAAAGGACGCTCTGGAGAACGGTGAGTATATGGACGGAAATGAGGACGACGTAGACATAGATTACTTTCCTTTGCAGGAGGAACTGGACCATTTTGAAGAGGCTGTATCGCCTGAAATAGAAATGGCAGAAGAAAGAATTGAAGATAATAAAGGTCCCCAATCGCTGACCAAGTTCCAGGGCAATGTGTTTGAACGTACAACGTTAGCAGACTCAGCTATGGAAGAAACGAAAGCAATCTCAACGAATGCCTTTCAATCCAATTTCTCCGGAATCGATTTCTTGACAAACTTTCCGGGCGGGCCATTTGGTCAAGACAAATCTCACATTTCCGGCGGCATGGCTGCTATGGTCGCTGCTTACAAAAGAGAATACAAAAATCGTCGCAAACATGCAAGAAAGATGTTATCGAAGATGTTAAATCCTAAAACAAAGACGACTCAAAACATGCTTGAAGCATTGCAAGAGGCATTTAATTTTGATGACGAAGGTGTGGCCGAAAAAGTCGTTAAGAAATTGGAGGAAATTCATAGGAACAATGAAGATATGGATGAAACGGATGATGGCGAATATATTACGGCTGAGAACCTTGACGATGATTTGATTAATTTGGTCGCCGATAATATGTTATTCACCTGCCCATCTGATGTGTACGAGCACCTGCCTTTAAAAATCAAGGAACACTTTATCCCTTCCACGGTATCATCCCACCAGCTAAGTATTATTAATGAGCGTTCCCTTGAGCTAGGATTGACGAAACCTGCTAAGCCAAGAGGAAGTCGCGACGCAGATCCGGATTATGACGGTACGAAATGACCTCTTTTACATATTGGAGAGGGGTGGGGAATGCAACTGGTTTTTCACCTCAATGCAACTAAAGGTAAATGCTATGATATGTTACTGTCTTTGCCAAATCGCTCCGCCGTCCTGAGCGACCACAAGCTCGCCGTCCAGCAACGCCCAGCCCCGTCCCACCCTATCATTGCCCTCGTTCGATTCTACGCGAAAAAAGAGCTGCGTTGCCTTTCTTAAATTTGTTTTTAGCTTGATTTCGAGCGGCTGAGGGACGGGCCCATCGAAAAAATCGCTGTAATCGTCAAGAGCAAAATGGTATAATTTCTCCCCTTGCTCGCCAAGCGCCGTCCCTCTGCCGTATGTTTGATCCGGGTAGTAAGCAGGCGGGGGCTTGACGTTCTTATAGCGGCTTGTCGATAAGATCCAACTCTTCCCGGCATCGTAGGTATAGTAATACGTCATCATTTGTTCAGAGCCATAGATGATCTCGACTGGGAGAATCAAATTTGAATCTCCTTCCTCATCGAATACCGGTGCAAATACATTTGCTGTAAAAGATACTTTCGAAGTTTCTTCGGGAACGGGGAGCTTTTCTTTCGTCCAATGAAGCCCTCCATCCGTCGTATGATAAAGAATGATATCGTTATTCCCGCCGCTGCAAGTGATCCACCCTTCCTTGGAGCTGCGGATTGTGATGCCGCTCGCTCTCCCGACAACTTGGCCGCTTATATCTTGGATCCTCGTCCATTGTCTGTCGTCCTCTGAGATTCGATACAGCGCCTTTTTTTCCGTCCCATTCGTAGAATCAGATTCGACGAGAAGCCAATTGTCAGCCCCGACCAAGTAGTTTGCAAATAGTAAAGTGCCGGAGATCTCCCACTTTTCTTTGGTCGGAAGAACAGAGTGCGTCCACTCTTGCTGCGGGTCGAAAGAGTGTTCATACACATCGATTCGATCCGCTCCGTGATGAAAAGCAAACAAGTCGAACCCTGCACCAGCTGTATCGATGCTAACTCCCTTTGGCGTCATATCGGTCCACTGCTTACCGATGTTATCTGAGAAATAAACCGCCCCGTGTCCCAAAGCCCAGAACAATTCGCCGTTATTGTAATATACGATTCGATCCAAGTTCAACTTTTCGGAGGAGTCCGAAGCTTGCTGGGAAGAAGTATTACTCTTATGTTCCAGCCCTTCTTTATCAGACTCTAGTGGCGTCTTTTTCGGTGGAGACCCGGAAGTTTGAGGTATTTGCGATATGGTGTCAATTTCCGGCTTCTTCACAGCTTCTTCCCTGCATCCGGCAGCGATTGATAGCAGAAACACACTTAGCAGCATAATCGATAGCTTATTCATAGCGCCTCCATCATCCATTTGTTTCCTTTTAATTAAACGCGCGGCCGTTGAAAAAGTTGCTTGTTGGAAGTTTTTACGGGAATTATCGTACCAAAACAAATTAAGCGCAGATCGTGAAGCTAGTAAAGGTTCCTATCTAATAAAATCCCTACTTGTTCTGCTACCACTTCAGGTGATTTAGGTATACCTTCTGTGAAATAAGATTCTACTATTCCTACAATAGCTGATCCAAAGAATCTAAGAATAACATCTTCATTTAGTCCTTTATTCTTCCCTCTGGTTGTATCCACTCTTCCCTTTATTTCCTCAATGACAAACTCAAGAAAATGACTGCGGAAAGCAAATATTCCTTGGCCTGTTATCATCGTTGAAAAGAATAAATAATTGCTTTCAAAGTATTTAAACCAAACAAGATTTGCTTCTTTAACATCCATATTTAATGCTAATTCACACAACTTTATTTGCCACATGATGGCGTCATTGGACGGGAAAATCGTTGGAGATTTTATGAACGAGGACGGGACGGCATATTTTTTAGAGCAGTACGGAAAAATTCATACTGCTTACGGGTGTAAAGCATCGATATTAGGAAGAATTACTTTGCAAGAAATGTTAGGTATGAGCGATTTTATTGCGGGAACAAATGATGCACCAAATTTCCCTAGAACTGACTATGTTGCAAACGAAAATGCGAATCAGTATATTGTTGTAATCGATTCTACTGGTAAACTTGATTGGAAATATGAACATATTACAGAAGGAGGAGAAAACGCTATTGGAGACCATATAATAGAGATTCTTACAGAAAAAGTTTCCGATGCGTATCTAGCCCACCTGCAAAATCTAGGTATTTCCTATATTTTCGGTGGAAAAGAATCATTAGATTTCAATGTTGTAGCAAAAAAACTAAAAGATTTATTTCATATCGATCAAATATTGGTAGAAGGCGGCGGCGTTATTAATGGCTCCCTTTTGAACGAGGGATTAATTGATGAATTGAGTCTGCTGGTATTGCCGGTTGTGGATGGTTCGGCTAATTCCAAGACAATTTTTGATACGAATCCTGCCCTTAAAAACTTCAAGTCAGTAAACTTCGTTTTGAATGATGTTGAAAAGCTCGATAATGACGGCTTGTGGATGAAGTATTCAGTAAAGCGTGATTAAGTTATCCCCATCGGAGTTGAAACCATAGCATAAAACAACAGGAGCAGGAGGGTTAACCTCGCTGCTCTGTTTTTCTTGCTAACCGAATAGAAAAGGGGTATACAGCAACATCCATTGCAGACGTTGTAGCGTCGACAGGTAAAAGCAAAGAGCCTAGTCGATCAGGAAGGCCACGCGTCCTTTCGTCTGGCCCGCCTTGAGCGCATCGATTACTCGCGGCGCCTCCCGGGGATTTGAACGATCACGAAAATCGTCAATACGCTGCCCGCATAGCTTTTGCTGAATCCCATGCTTTGGATGATTTGCGGCAGCCACGCCGTAATGCCATAAAACAGCATGGCCAAAAAGCCGAAGGATAATGTCAGCAACCACGCTTGCGTAAGAGCGATAAAGGGATGCGTTCAAGAAAACGGGTAGTCCACGACAGCGATCCCTTCCACAAATGGGCCGACTCGCTGCAATAAGTTCTGATGCAGCGGATGCTGGGTATAATCCCGGCAAGCCTGCCGATTCGCAAAGGTTACCCGAATGCCTAACGTATAGCCTTGCTTATGCTCCACTTCTTCCGTGACGTTAATCCCGGCGCTAAGGTCTACAATGCCCGGGATCTTATTCTTAAAGGCTTGGACTTGCTTCACCGCTTCTTCTTGTTCGTCAATCGTAACATTAGGCTTAAGTTTCAATAATACGATATGTTCATACATCTTTCTGCCCTCCACGGTTTCTGTTGAGAATGTTCATTCTACGGTTTGCAGTTGCTTCATACGGGATTGCTCCTTCATCCATTCCACGAAGTTTTCCGCTACGAGATCAAGGTTCAACCGCTGATCTCTGCCCCTTGCCATTCTTGCTTTCATCCAGAAGGATGATATAAGCTAGTGTATATGGACTCGACTAAGCTAGGAAGAGATCTGGTTATCGTAGGATTGGGAGTCCTACTTTCATCGTTCGATAGGAGGGATGGCGATCATGTCGATCAAGCTGGACCGTTATGAGGAATTAGCCCGTTTTTTGCGCACACGCCGGGAACGGATTACCCCTAAGCAAGTAGGATTGCCGGAGTCCGGACGCAGACGCACGCCCGGACTTCGCCGCGGCGAGGTTGCCTTGTTGGCGGACGTAGGATTGGATTGGTATACCTATTTGGAACAAGGCCGTCATATCAACGTATCCGCTGAGGTCCTTGAGCGAATAGCCATTGTGTTGAGGCTTGATGAATCGGAGCGCAAGCACCTTTTTTTTCTTGCACGCAAACAACTCCCCTTAGCAGAAACGAAGATATCTGCTCAGGTGAGCCAGGCGCTTCAAAGTTTTTTGGATAGCCAACACACTTCTCCGGCGAATGTCATGGATGCACGCATGAACATCATTGCCTGGAATGCGGCCTACTGCGCATTGAACGGGAATCTCGCCGCCTTGTCGGACAAAGAGCGAAATTTTGTTTGGATGACTTTTACTTCTCCCCGTTTTCGCTACATCAAGGGAGATCAATGGGAGCTGCATGCGCGTCGGATAGCCGCTAAATTCCATGCAGGGTATGCGCGTCACGTTGACGACCCTTGGTGGTCTGAACAGTTCGAAGCGCTGTGCCAAGCCAGCCCCGAATTCCGGGAATTTTGGGAGTCGCATGAGGTTCTCGACGCTATTGATGCCCCAAAGGCGCTTCGTTGTCCGAATCTCGGGATCTTAAATTTCGATCATGTTTCGTTTCAATATTTGGAGGATCCAAGCTTGATGGTTTCCATCCACGTTCCCCATCGGGACGGCACGGTGGAAAAAATGCAGCGGCTGTTAAGCGATTACCAGCACCAGAATTCGGGACAATTTGCGACTTCAACTTGATCATTTTCTAACTCTTAAACTTTATGTCAATAATGCTTCATGCTATAAGTCGAATAAACCTGTGATGCGTATGCTGTAACAGTTTCCTTTCCATAGTAGGAATTTCTACACTACCATGACAGCAAGTTCCCTGCTTATTTTTTTGCCATAAGTGGCTTTAAAATTTCCTCCATATATCTTTGAATTTTGACTCTAATCTCTGACTTCACTACATCGCGTATTATAGATATGCTGTCTTCATAGCCGCGGCAATTGAATTTAACTCGAAGGGTATCATCCACTTTCTCCTCTTCATAGATCTTTATTCCTTGTGTTTTAAGCATTTTTTTTGTCTCCGAAATATCTTGAATAATTCGATCTACCAGTATGTTTGTTATAACTGTATAAAGCTTTTTCAAAGAATAATCGGAAAGTTCAATTTTACGGAGGTTGCTTTCAGCTACTGTAAGCATAATGGGTAAAATCATTGAATTTTTAACCAAAACCAATTCTTCAAAAGAGGGCATCTGCTCCTTACGCTCCGGTTCTTTCTGTCTCCTCTGAATAAGAGCCTCGCGGTGTTCAGGCAAAAGCATTCTGCTGGATTCCCACAATCCATTCCCGGATAATTTCTTGCTATTCATCTGTAGTGTCCTCCAATTTTTCGAGACCTGTCAAGCGCTTGCCCGGCCTGCAAGAGAGAGGATGCACGGAGTATAGACGTTGTTCCAAAACGATTTTTAATTTCGTCAGTTGTACGCTCCAGCTCTCTGAGTTTTTCTCGGTTGCCAAATAGTGAAATCTGATACTCAGTGTCCTTACTGAAATTGGAAAGTGTGAGATAAAGCTTTCGTACGGGCAAACCATCCCAGTGTCTATAGAATATGCGGCAGGCTCCTTCGTAAACTTCTCGAGTAATATTGGTGGGATCCGGTAAAGTAGCTTGGCGATAAAATCCTGTAGGAAGGTCAAAGTTAGCCCCCTGCACTCCCACATGGATAACCCGTCCCGCATACCCTTTTGATCTGCAGCGCCTGCATACTTCTTCTGAAAGTTCATGAAGAATAACATTGATGTCTTCCTTAGTACCATAATCACGCGGCAGCGTCATTCCGTGACCGATAGTCTGATGTCCTCGGTCAAAAGTTCCTGGAGATACCGGTGAGTCATCCAAGCCTTGAGCTGTTCGCCAATACACCTCTGCTTGAATATCACAATTTTTTCCGAAGCGAATCTTCATTCTTCTTTTGAGCTCAGGCAGTGGTATTTTTGCAATATCTCCGATCGTATAAATACTCATTCTTGCAAAATGTGCAGTCATCTTGCCGGCCACTCCGAACATCTTGTTCACCGGTTGCGGCCATAATGAGGATTCAATTTCAGATTTAGGTAGTACGTAAATGCCATCCTCACGTTTTTTTGCATGTATATCAGTGGCCATTTTAGCGAGGATTTTGGTTTCCGAAATGCCCAGCCTTGCAAACACTCCGGTTGATACCAGAACTCGCTCTTGGATTTGCTTCGCGATCTCAATTGCAGTACCAAAAATTGTTGTGCTGTTTGTTATATCAATAAACTGCTCATCGATACTGAAGGGTTCAACCAGATCCGTGAATTTTTCGTAAATTTCAGTAATTAGCAAAGAACAAGTGAGGTACGTTTGCATGCGCGGAAGCAGCACAACTACATCGGGACATTTTGCAACCGCCTCTCCTACAGTTTCAGCCGTAGTGATGCCAAACGTTTTTGCAATTGGGCAAGCGGCCAGAACAATGCCCGACCGTCGCGCCGGATCGCCTGCAACAATGACGGGATAATCGGCATACTCCGGATGTGCGGCTTTCTCGACCGATGCATAGAAGGACTGGCAATCCGACATCATCACTACTTTTGACATAACACCAACTCCAAAATAAGAATATTTGTTCTTATTCATTATATATAGAATACCGAACAAATATTCGCCTTTCAAGAGGGGAAATATTTGTATTTTTTAGCGAGCAACACAAGACGGTCAGAACGCGGCGTTATTTGAGAATGACACATAAACGTAACTTGGGGACATATATACAAGCAAAAGTGAAGTCGGCGACATATGAATATGACGTATTGAAAATGGATTTATGAAGGGAGGATATAAACATGGGCGCTAGTTGTGCAGGATACGGCATGGGAACAAACGTGGCTGCTATCTTGGTTCTGTTTATTCTTTTGGTCATCATCTCGGTAACTTTCGTCTGGTAAATGCACAAAATCGTATGAGTTGTTAAGAAGCAAAAGGAGCTGCCATGGCAGCTCCTTTTTAAGTATATCATTGAATCGTGACGGTGTTTAACGCAACCGTTAACGGTTAATTTTAAAGCCGCCGTAATCAATGACCACGATCTGTTTATTCCGCTTTAAACGTAGGTTAGGACAATATGGGCTGCTATAACGACTAACACCTTTTGACGGAATAATTCCATTTTCCACAAACTTCTTCACTACTATCATAAGTTTTCTTCTATATACAGGATTATTGGGAAATTTTATATTATGCTTTTCCATAGTTAACCAGCGATTTGCCTTATCATATTCGATAATTTTGGCAAGATATTTTTTAATCGGCTTCGAAGATGATTTATACAGGTTTACTTCCGTCCGGTTGCATATAATCCCGTTCTTGGATTTGGCCATTTTCAGTACATAGCCGTTGCCTAAATCGTATACAACTCGTGTAACGCCTTCCCCAATGCATTTCTTCCCCTTTATTTTCCTTTTCATGTACGCTGTCATTTTCATCAAGGCAATATCCTCCATTTCCCCGCATGATCTCCCGCTATCCACCGTTTACCGTTTCTCTTGTCAAATCTAGTATATGCCGCGGATTGTAGATCGGTTTGGATATATGAACATTAATCGATCCTATCGACTCACTTTAAGAAAATGCACGATTGGAGTTGTATTAACGCACTGTGATTTATTACTTTGTCTGAATATAATAAAAAAAGTTTATCCGTGTCCTGAAGAGGTGAGTTCGGTTGTTTAGTAAAAAATCGTATCATAAAATGATTCGTAGAAAAAACATTATTGGTACGGGCGCAAGGCGTGTTGTGTACGACCTGGGAAATGGTTTTGTATTAAAGCTGGCTAAAGCCAAAAGCGGGATTAAAAGCAATAGAAAAGAAGTTACAATGTACAAATTGTCTCCGCTTGAGCTAAAAAAACACCTTGCTCCTGTAGTTAAGTATGGGAAAGGATATTGTTGGATAATCATGAAAAAGTATGATCGTCCATATCGCAATACAACAACAAATAGGCAAAAACTCTCCGCAATGAAAGCTAAGTTTAGAAAAAATAAAATTATTCCTTATGAAATTTTAGATGTTCATGGCCCCTACTATCAAAATATACGTCTAAAGCCTAATGGTGAAATCGTTGTGATCGATTATGGGAATTTTATGTATAAACGCTAATTAGCGGATTACAGTTGCATAAGGAATATCCAGCTTGCAGGGCACTACGGCAGTCATTGACAAAATCAGCAGAATCCCATCAATTATCAGATCATAGTGTCCAAGCGCTTTTTTAATGTATTTCATAATCTATGTTATAAAAGGGAAGGTATTTCGGTTCCGTAAATTTCTTATGACAACCGATCTTCGTTCTCTTCATACTTGATAGGAGGTGTGTTAGAAATGGCAATTACTAAAAAACAGGTTAAGCCTCACATTGGAAAACATGTGTACGTCATGACACGAAATGGACAAATTTTGGATGGTGTTTTGCACAAGGTCAACGGAGATAAACTCTACCTTCAGCAAAATAAAAAGTCGGTTAAGACGAGCGCGTTCACTCCTTTCTTCAACCCGTTCACTCCACTTGTACTTTTTGACTTGTTGGCTATTGAGGAATCTCCGTTCTTTTTTAGAAGATCCCCGTTTTTCTTCTAAGGGAAAGTACAAAATATCATAGTACTTCCTAAAAGCAGAATAGGCCATCCGACACTGGTAACGATAACAGTGTTGGATGGCCTTTTATATTTCTATTGGAAGACTGTTCTATTTGCTCACTTCCTCTATTATTGAACTCCTTAAATCCGAAAAATAATCATTAAAAGTGCAGCCAATATCGCAATGATGCTGCTGGCGCTAAAAGCAACCATAGGACCAAACGTTTGCCATAAAAACCCTGCCACTATACTAGCCGGTAATGCGGCTATTCCGGTCAATGCGTTATATGTACCCATCGCAGTTCCACGCTGCCCTTCCGGCACAATATCGGCAATATATGCCTTTTGTATACCATCCGTAAATGCGTAGTAAAGTCCGTACAATACAAACAACACCCAGATCCAAATGACGCTATTAACCATCCCAAATCCAAAATAAATCAGCGCAAAGATAATGAATCCGGAAATAAGCACCGGTCGACGGCCAATTCGGTCAGACAGCATGCCTACCGGCATTGAGAAGATACTGCTGCTCATATTAAATGCGAAGAAAGTGAGCGGAATTAAGGCAGGAAGCATCCCTGCATCTTGGGCGCGCAGCACCAAAAACGCATCAGAGAAATTGCCGACCGCAAATAGTGTCGAAATTAAGGAAAACCATATGAAGCGCCGATTTAAGTTTTTAAACCCGATTTTGGGAAGCTTCGCTTGGGTTCCGTTACCACCAGGCTCTTTATCTTTTAAGAAAATGAAGATAAGAGCTACCGCTATAAGCCCAGGGATTACGGATAGCCAAAATACAAGGCGGTAATTGTTCGTAAATATGGCGAGTACACCAAAAGCAACTAACGGACCTAATGCAGCCCCTAACGCATCCATCGCGCGACGAAATCCGAATGCTTTTCCGCGTTCCTCTTTCGTAGTGGAATCGGCGATTAAGGCATCGCGCGGCGAAGTGCGTATTCCTTTTCCGAAACGATCGGAGAATCGAATCAGGAGTACCTGTCCCCAGGAGCTGCTTAAAGCAAAGAACGGCTTTGTCAGATTCGACAATCCATAGCCAACCAACATCAAAAGCTTATGCTTTCGGGTGCGGTCGGTCATCCAACCCGAAAACAGCTTTAAAATGCTCGCGGTACTTTCTGCGATTCCTTCAATGATTCCAATGGACCCGACTTGAACATGCAGTACAGTCGTTAAATACAGCGGCAAGATGGGCACGATCATGTTGCTGGAAAGATCAGTAAGTAAACTGACAAACCCGAGAACAATAATGACCGGATTCATGGCGAATAGCTTTCTTTTTTGGCGTTGAGACATTGGCTCCATTTTGTCACCTCATATTTTGGATTCGCATTCTCGTATGATTCAGAAGCTAACGTTGATTTTGTCGCCCAAGGATGATTATAATGGAGCAAGTAGACATAAATGAAATTAATATTAATTATATCTGGTATAAAATATTTTATGATCACGAGGATGATTGCCGATGCTCGCAAACATGGAATGGTATAGGACCTTTTATTTCGCGGCAAAATGGGGCAGCCTGTCCAAAGCGGCGGAAGAACTGTACATTACACAACCGGCCGTCAGCCATGCGATTAAACAGCTGGAATCTCGCTTAGGCGGCCAGCTTTTCTTCCGTACCCCCAGAGGCGTCAAGTTGACTGCCGAAGGAGAGGTATTGTTCAAATACGTCGAGCAGGCGTATCATTTCATCACAACCGGAGAGAGCAAAATAGCCGAGATGCAGCAGTTCACTAGCGGAGAGATCAGAATCGGTGCAGGAGATACGTTATGCAAACATTACTTGCTGCCGTTCTTATCGTCTTTTCATACAGCGTACCCGGAAATCAAAATCCAGGTAACGAACCGTACATCTCGAAAAACCGTAGAATTGCTCAAGCAAGGAAAAATCGATTTCGGCATCGTAAACTTGCCGCTAAACGACAAGCAGCTGCGTATTCGCGAGAGTATCGAGATCCATGACTGCTTTGTAGTCGGGGGAGCCTATAAAGAGCTTGCTGACAAGCCGATAGGTTGGGCGGAATTAAGCTCCTATCCTGTTATCATGCTGGAACGAGGATGCAATTCCCGCGCCTTCATAGATCATTTTGCAGAGAGTCAAGGAGCCGTTCTTCGTCCTGAAATCGAATTGGGCAGCCTTGATTTATTGTTGCAATTCGCGCAAGCGGGACTCGGTGTTGCATGCATCATTCGCGATTTTGCCAGAGATGAATTGGAGCAGGGGAAAGTTGTAGAGCTTTTGCTGAAAAACCCACCCCCTCCTCGCAAGATAGGCTTGATTACATTAAACGACGTCCCCGTTTCCACAGCAGCCCGTCGTCTTCTGGATATGCTGTCGTAGCACTTACAGCGGGAAGCCGCCGTCTTATGTCACACATTTTTTCATTTCAATGAATGTCCCCATTGCCATTTTTTAAGGCTTTGGGGTTATTTGTCTAGGACCATTCGCGAAATACAGCTATATCCCCCTCTTTACATATCCCCCATAGGGGGATATTATAATAAATATCAGACCCAATCCACTGGGAAATTATAGGCGATAATTAGTTGCAAGTGGTATGTCTTACAAAAGGGGAAGTATTAAATGTCCAGTTTCAAGATCTATTTCAAGTTTATCACACCTTATTGGAAGCTTGTTCTAATTACTGTACTCATTGGAATGGTGAAATTCGGAATTCCTTTGACTCTGCCTTTAATAATGAAATATATCGTTGATGATATATTGTTAGGTTCCATTTCTTCTGTAGAAAAGACAAGAAAACTAATTGAGGTGCTCTTAGGTGCCTTTGTCCTATTTGTTATCATACGGGTTCCAATCGAATATCTTCGCCAATATTTTGCCCAGTTAACAACAAGCCGTATCCTTTACGACCTGCGAAACCATCTGTATTCACATATTCAAAAGCTATCCTTGCGTTATTATCAGAATCATAAAACAGGCGAAATTATCTCACGTATGATCAATGATGCCGAGCAAACGAAAAGCATCGTCGAAACAGGCTTAATGAATATCTGGATCGATTTATTTACTCTAAGTTTCGCTGCGGCATTTATGATTCAAATGGATTTTTGGCTGACAATTGTCGCTATAGCCGTATTTCCTTTGTATGCCTTCTCCGTAAAAAAGCTATATAAAAAGCTTAGAACGCTAACCAAGGCTCGTTCTCAAGCTCTTGCCGAAATGCAAGGATACCTGCATGAACGGGTTAATGGTATTCCGGTTATTAAGAGCTTTGCGTTAGAAGAGGTCGAGAAAGAACGATTCGGCCAAAGAAATAATAAATTTCTGGAGCGTGCACTTGCTCTAACGAAATGGAATGCTTTGACCAATTCCATTATAAATACACTAACCGATATTGCTCCATTGCTTGTACTGGCCTACGGCGGCTATCAAGTTATCCAAGGGAACCTGACCATAGGGTCATTTATAGCCTTCTTTGCCTATCTGGATCGTTTGTACAGTCCGCTTCGCCGTTTGGTGAATTCCTCGACTGAATTAACTCAAGCGAGCGCTTCATTAGATCGTGTTGTAGAACTTATGAATGAACCCTACGATATCGTTGACTCACCTAATGCCAAAGCATTTCAAAAGATGAAAGGAAAAATAGATTTCGAAAATGTAAGTTTTAAATATGATCGTTCATCGGAGTGGGTTCTAAAAAACATTCAGCTCCAAATTCAGCCTGGCGAAACCATTGCTTTTGTAGGAATGAGCGGCGGCGGAAAATCATCGCTAATTAGTCTAGTTCCTCGCTTTTACGATATTCAAGAAGGACGCATCTTGATTGATCATACGGACATTAAGGACACCACAATAAAGAGCCTGCGCGACCAAATCGGCATGGTGTTACAAGATAATATTTTGTTTAGCGGAACGGTTCGTGAAAATATACTTTTCGGTAAGCCAAGCGCTACGGAGGAAGAAGTTATACATGCGGCTAAAGCTGCAAATGCTCATGATTTTATTTTGAATCTGCCAAACGGATACGATACGGAAATCGGTGAGCGCGGGGTAAAATTATCAGGAGGACAGAAGCAGCGGGTCGCCATTGCTCGGGTCTTTCTTAAAAGTCCAAGCATATTGATTCTGGATGAGGCGACTTCCGCTCTTGACTTAGAATCCGAACATTTGATCCAAGAATCTCTCGTAAAATTGGCGAAGAACAGAACGACCTTAATCATCGCTCATCGACTTTCGACCATTACCCACGCAGACCAAATTATTCTCATAGAAAATGGCGAGATCAAAGAAAAAGGAACGCATGAACAGTTGATGAAGGAAGGCGGGGCGTATTTCCGCTTGTTTAATGTACAAAATTTACAAGGAGTCAACTCATGATATTCTTCACTTTGACACGTTTATACAAGGGGGGATACAATATACGTTAGTGGAATGGAGGGCGCTTATGCATAAACATGAACACAATCCGGATAAAGAACACGAACATAGTCACGATCACACGCACCCTCATAAGCAAAGGAAACAAGTGACCAATCGATTAGCTCGAATAGAAGGCCATGTTCGTTCTATAAAAGAAATGTCTGATAGTGGCAGAGATTGCCCGGATATACTTCTTCAGATTGCTGCAGTTAAAAAAGCATTAGACGGTGTCGCTAAAGTAATATTAAAAGACCATTTGGAACATTGCGTGGTCTCTTCCGTTCAAGATGAGCATCGAAGCCAAGTATTATCTGATTTACAAAAAGCCCTGGATAATTACATACGATAAGGACAAAGGGGACTCAACGTTAAAGCTGAGTCGGTCAATTTTCAATGCCCAAATAAACGAGATGCACACATGCATCTCGTTTATTTGGGCTGAGAAGATCACATTAAATTACCAAACGAAAGTTACCGAAATGATGACCAAAAGAATAAAAAGAACCAAGATAGCAGCCACATTTGTTCCCATACCGTAACCTGCACAACTAGCGCCCATGTTCATATCCTCCTTTCGCAATCCATTTTTAAACCCGTCATATTCATATGTCGTCGACTTCACTTTTGCTTGTACATATATCCAAATTTACGTTTCGATGGGCAAATCATATTAAGCTTCATTACCGGTAGTTCCCTGATAATGATGGGCATGCGGACTCCTGCCGTCTATGGTTGTAAACCCTTCAAAAAAGTGAATATGACCGCCGCCGGGGAGGTCGATTGCCGGACCCGTTATCCCGCAAATGCTGTGAGTATGACCATGATTGTTAGTCGTCACGGTATGGTAATTGTGCACATGAGGGACGCCCGTTGGAGCCGGTTCTGTTACTCCCGCATATTCATGGACGTGTCCATCCTCATAGGAAGTAACACCTGAAAAAGGATGTACATGCTTTACAGGACGACCGTCCCAGGAAGTAATATATAGTCCATGAGAATGTTTATTGCCGGATTCTTCTGAATGCAGAACAAAACCCTTTACCGGTATTTTTTTCATGTCATTGCCCCTCCACAAATGTTTGTAATAAATTATGTGGAGTTTGGGTCTCACGAAATAGGTTTTCGTTTATATTCCGTTCATTTTTTCAAAATGGGTGCAATTGCCCTGCTTGGAATTCTAGCCTTTATTCCATCATTGCCGGTCAAAGGCAAATTATCCTATGGGGAAAGCGGTCAGCATCATATTAGTTCTTTTCGGCGCGAGCGGGATCATCGGCAATCTGCAAACCGCCAAATATTTGCTTCCGACGATCCTAAACGTCAACGTGCAGCGCCTCGGCGATTTGATCCACGACCATGCTCATGGCTATAGGGCCATAATAAGCGATCCACAAGGTCGAATTGACCGGATAAATATGATTTTCTTTGGCCGCCTTCAGATTTTTCCATACGGCAGTGCTTTGGAACTGTTCCGTCAGCTTTTGAAACTGATTATCCGTCAATAAAAACATATGATCCGCATTCACTTCGCTCAAAGCCTCTAACGAAATCATCGTGCTCGTGTCTTTATCATTGACGGCCTGTTTGGGCGGAGTAAGCCCCAGGTCTTTATACAAGATGGACGCCGTGCGGTGCCCTGTCGTGTGAAGTCTGATGCTGTTGTCCCTTGGGCGGATCAAGGCTACGGTCCGATCTTTCAGTTTAGCCGCCAGCTCGGCTTTCAGCTTGCCGATTTTTTGATCGTAGTCATTCCGTACTTTCTCGGCTTCCTTCTCCTTATCGACCATTTTCCCCAACGTCGTCAGCGTATCGCGCCAATCTTCATTCCGGTTCATCATGACAGTCGGAGCAATCTTGACGAGCCTGTCGTAAATTTTCTCCTGAAACTCGGTACATATAATAAAATCCGGCTCCATGGCTATGATCGCTTCCAGATTCGGCTCTTCCTTGGTTCCCAATACTTTGACATTGTTCAGCTTATCGGCCAAATAGTCCGGAAACTGTGCCGTGTCGAACGTCGTAATGACCGTGCCGGCGGGCTTTTCGTTCAGCGCAAGCAATTGATCCGCGAACTGGGTATCGAGAACAGCCATCTTCTCGGGCCGGCGTTCCAGCGTCAACTCGCCTTTAAGATGCTTGATAGTTACGGGAGCGCTCAGCTTGGCCGGCGTTTGGGAAGTTGTCCCTGATGGAGCCGCCTGCGAAGCCGTCTGGCCGGTTCCTCCGCTCACCGCCCCGGCGCTGCCGCCCGCCGCATTGGAGCAGGCACCAAGCAGCAGGAGCAAAGTTAGCATGAGACCTACCGTCGGCGCCGCTATGAAATTTTTGTACATGGGTGCAGTTCCTCCGTCTTTGTATTGATAATGATTTTCATCACCAGTAAAACTATACATTCGCAGCTTCCCTGCGCCAATGGGAAATCGCGACGGACGGGATGGATTAAAACGACGAACTTCCGTTGTCCGTGCCTGCTCTTTGAAGTGAAGCGGAGAAGCCCCGGTATATTTCTTGAACATCCTGCTGAAATAGTAACTGTCGGTATAACCGACCGATTCGGCGATATGCGGCAGTGAAGCGTCCGTATGCTGCAGCAGAGCCTTGGCTCTTTGCATCCGGATATGGATCAAATAATCCATCGGCCCCATCTGAAGCCTCTTTTTGAACATTCGCTGCAGCTGCCGTGCAGTGCAATGAAATACGGAGGCCAGGGAATGAAGCGTGACGGGCTCCGCGTAATGCTCCTCTAAATAACGGATGGCCCGGGCGGCCAAATCCGGCTGCGTCGTCTTTCCCCCTTGCGCCTGCAGCTGCCCGAGCAGCTCATAAACAAACTGGTGAAACAGCCCTTTAACATGAAATTTTTGCAAGGGGCCTCCCTGCTGCCATTGACGGCTCATTTGCTCTATATGCGTGAAAAGGGGAATCGGATAATGCGGCGCCAAACCGTACTGCAGTTGGAAGGGATTGCTTTCCTTGTACAGGCGCAGCAGCTCCTGCCGGCACGGCAGAACCATCACCGCGTTGTAGTAAACCATGAAATACTCGAAGGTCTCCATCACCTGAACGATATCCAAAAATGCGCCTTTGCCCGCGTGGCAAACAAAGCACTTGTCCGCAGCGTATGCGATCTCTTCCAACAGCACCTGAGCCCTGCCGCAAGCCGCAAACAAAAACACGTTGGCCGGGAGCTGATAAGCACGCAAGCTATCGCCAGGCTGCAACACGGCCTGCCTTACGTCCAGCACGCGGAGAGCCGCATGATTCCACAACAGCATATGATCCTGAAAAGACATTGTCTGCGTTCCCCTTCTTCAATCATTGGAACTGTAAGTTCGGTTAAAAATATTATATTGATAATAATTATCAATATCAATATAAAAAAAGCCGCCGGGGGCGGCTTGCATAGGGAGATTCGCCGGACCTGTGCTTGCGGCGAAACAAATTTTGCGGCGCGCGCGAAGGCGGGCCGCGAAGCGGAGATCGCCGGGATCGCTCTCGCACCGGCGGTGCGGCAAGAGCGTATCCGCTACAGCGCCGGCGGTGCGGCGAGAGCGCCGGCTTGAGCCGACGCGGGTGCTAGCGGTTTGGCGGACGTTGGCAAAAGCCTGCGAAAGTGCAGGCTTTTGCGGTGGAAATGGCCCGTTTGGCGGAAAAGCCTGCGATTGTGCAGGAATTTCGGCTCAAAACGGCCCGATCCTGTCAACCGGCAGAAAAGCCTGTACTTTTGCAGGAATATTTCGCTGCAGGCGTATCGGCGTGCAAAAAGCTGCACTTTTGCAGGCTTTTTGCTCGCTGCGCTAGCGAAGCGCTTGCGTTTTTGGAATTCGCCGCACCGGGCGGGCGGGTGTACTTCGCCGCCTTGAGCCGGCGCGGGTGCTAGCGGTTTGGCGGACGTGGCAAAAGCCTGCGAAAGTGCAGGCTTTTACGATGGAAACGGCCCGTTTGGCGGAAAAGCCTGCGATTGTGCAGGAATTTCGGCTCAAAATGGCCTGAGCCCTGCGTATCGGCAGAAAAGCCTGCACTTTTGCAGGAATATTTTGCTGCAGGCGTATTGACGAGCAAAAAGCTGCACTTTTGCAGGCTTTTTGCTCGCTGCAGCACCGTGTGGGGTGACGTCTTGGGTGTTTTTGCAGCAGTTCTGCACGCCGCGCTGCCAAATAGTTGCGCTGCCTTAGCGGGTGCAGCTTTCCAAGTGTCTCAAAAGCGCAGGTTTCTGCGCACTGCCAGTGGTGCCCGTTTTTCGCGCTGCCGGACAGGCTTCCCTTCATGTCGCGGCGTGAGGGGGCCTTTGGGGACGGCCCCTTGGAGAAGCAGCCGCCGCGTCCGAGCGCGGCAGTGCGGCAATTTCGCCCGCGGAGCTGCTTGCCCGAGCCGTTTACCGATCGCTGCCGGCCGCATCCTACCCGGCGTAAAAGCTGGCGGGCATACCCTGCACGCCCGGCTTGACCCGGAACACGCCCCCGGCGTGCGGCTGCTCTTTCAGTTGCTCTTCGCTTAACCCGATGCGCGCCGTCGTTATGTACAATTCGTCGCAGCGCTCCCCGCCGAAGCAGCAGGAAGATACTCTTGCCGCAGGAATGCGGACGCAGCCCAGCTTCTCTCCCGTTGCCGGATTCCAGCGCGACACCTGCCAACCGTCCCACTGCGCGATCCACAGCATCCCCTCAGCGTCAACGGTCATGCCGTCCGGGAATCCTTCTCCCTCCGGGATCGACACCACAACCCGAGGATTACCCGGCGTCCCGCTCTCAAGATCGTAATCGTAAGCGACCACCCGCTTCGTCGGCGAATCGATATAATACATCACGCGGTTATCGGGGCTCCAGCCGAGCCCGTTGGATACCGTGACGTTGTCCAGCACCTTGCGGCACTCGTCGTGAATGTCCAGGCAGTACAGCGAGCCGCTCGGGCGCTGCTCCGTCATGTCCATCGTACCGGCCCAAAAGCGCCCTGCCGGATCGCATTTGCCGTCATTGAACCGGTTGCCCGGGTTGCCGGTCTCCGGTCCGGCCAGCCGGGTTAACTGCTCCCCCGCCGGGTCGAGCGAGTAGAACCCGTCCTGCAGCGCCAGCACCAAGCCTCCCTGCTCCCGCGGAACCGCCGCCCCGACCAAGTGGCCGACATGAATGGCGCGTTCCTCACCGGTAACGGGATTAAGCGTATGTACGCGCTTGCCCATAATATCCACCCACAACAGCTGCCGGGTACGATGGTCCCATACAGGCCCTTCGCCGAGCGTCGCTTTACCGTCCCATACAAGCTCAAGTTCCTGTCGATAGTGCTGCAAAATCCATTCCCCCGTCATCGTTTTATAGTGAACAAAATGAAGAAATAACCGTTTGTCTCCACTCCAACACTATCATAAATTCTGGAAGGATACGAACAAAAATTTAACGCACAAGCTGTGGTCTTGGCCGCTAGCTGGGGCCTTCGCAACGCTAGCCGTGGCTCTCGCCGCTGGCTCTGGCCTTCGCGACGCTAGCCGTGGCTCTCGCCGCAAGCTGTCGCATTCGCGACGCTAGCTGTGACCCTCGCAGCTGGCTGGGGCCACGGCCTGCAGGCTGCGGTCAATGCCCGCAGCCTGCGCGTTTTTTCATCAGCCGGGCCCTAGCCTCAGCCGATGTAAACTTCAATGGCGCCCGCCGTGAATACGTGCCGCCTGTTACCGGCGGGTACGTCGCCGGTGCGCACCAGCTTGCTGCCGCTGGCAGCCTCGAGCTCCCGCCAGCGAGCCAGCAGCGGCGTCGAGAGGCTTTCGCTGATCGGCACGACGACATGCCCGGGGCGGATCAGCGAAAGCGTCAATCCGCTCAGTCCGTCCTCCATGCCGTGATGGGAGGCTTTCCACACGGCGCTGTGCAGATCGGCGCGCCGGGCGAGGCGCGCCCAGCCGGGTTCGACCTGATCGGCGCCGAACAGCACCGCAGACGCCGCGTCTCCTTCCGCGGCGCACAGCCTGTACACCGAGCTGTCGTCGTTGGACAGCTCGAAAAACTCGCAGAGCAGCCCGTCCGCATCGGCGGTTCTCCGCTCGTAAGCGTCCAGCGCGGCCTCCAGCATCGCAAGCCCGGGCAGCGGATCGTCCGACCACGGGTACAGATGGCGCAGCGTGAAACCTTCCCGGCTCCAGACGACGTCGGAAGCTTCCTGATCGTACACGCTGCGCCAAACGATCGGAACGCCGCGCTCAAGCAGCAGATCGACCAGCCGGATGTAATGCTCCAGCACCCGGTACGCCCGTTCGACGCCCGGATCGCGTTCCGGCTGTACGACGGAACGGGCGGGCAGATCAAACCGGGCATAGGGCAAAATCGCGCAGCCCACCTGCTTATGGGCCGCAATCTCGAGCAGGCCGTTGACGTGATCCTCATGCAGATGCGTGAGGATCATCCAGTCGAGCCGGTCAGCGCCGTTCCGGTTCATCCAGGCGAGCGGGGTATCCTCCCGCTCGCCCGGTGCGCCGTCGCCCCCGTCGATGAGGGTGAGGCTGCCGGAAGGGAGACGGATGAAATGGGCATCGCCCCATCCGACGTTCAACATGTGTACGCAAGCGCTGCTCATGCGGACACCTCCTTGTGCGGTTCGCCGGCCTCGGCTGCGAACCAGTAAGCTTTGTCCCGGGGGATGCGGATATCGTACGTCCCCTCGGGATGCGGCACTTCGCTGTCCGCAAAAAAAGACTGCGAACCGATGTGAACGATGTGCCTGTACGCGGAGCCCAGGAATAGATGGCCCCGCACGGCGCCGGTCAATACGACCTCGCCGTCGGTTTCGATCGCCTGCAGCGGCTGCGCGCTATGCGGCTGCTCCAGACGTTCGCCGATGCGCGCATCGCCGGCGCGGACGACGAGCCGCTGCTCTTCCTTGCCGCGCAGCAGGCACAGCGTATGGCTCTCGCCGAGGAAGTGAGCCGTGAAATAAGTCGCAGGCCGGCAGTACACTTCCTGCGGCGTGCCCGCTTGCTCGATGCGGCCCTCGTTCATGACGACGACGTAGTCGGCCATCGAGAGGGCCTCCTCCTGGTCGTGCGTCACGTACAGCGCCGTGATGCCGAAAGCTTGCTGAATGCTGCGGATCTCCACCCGCAGCCGCTGTCTGACTTTGGCGTCGAGATTCGACAAAGGCTCATCCATGAGCAGCAGGTCCGGCTGCACGACGAGCGCCCGGGCCAGCGCAATGCGCTGCTGCTGGCCGCCGGAGTAGTGCTGCGGGTGCCGGCGGCGGACTTCGGAGACGTCGATCTCCACCCGCCGCAGCACGTCCAGCACCCGCCGCTCCCGCTCGGCGGCCGGTACTTTGCGCAGCTTGAGTCCGTACGCGACGTTATCGAAAACCGACATATGCGGCCACAGCGCATAGTTTTGGAACACCATCGCCGCGCCGCGCTGCTGCGGGCTCGCATAGGTGACGTCCCGCTCACCGAAGCGGATAACGCCAGCGTCCGGCGCTAGAAAGCCGGCGAGCGTGCGGAGCAGCGTCGTCTTGCCGCAGCCGCTGGGGCCTACGATCGCCGTCAGGCCCCCTGAAGGCAGCTCCAGGCTGATGCCGGCAATTCCCCGGCTGCCGCCGTAGTTTTTGGTCAAATTTTGAAGCTGAATTTGCATCGGTTTACACCCTCCCGAAAGCGCTCAAATATTCGGAGCGCATGAATCGCTGCAGCAAGAGCAGCAGCGCGATGCCCGGAACCATGAGCAGCAGGGCGGTAACGGAAGCAACCTGCATTTCATAGCCCATCGCCGCATTGTACATAAACACCGGCATCGTCAGCTGGAACGGCGCCCCGATCAGCAGGCTTCCGGTGAATTCGTCCAAAGAATACAGGAATACGAGCAGCGCCGCCGCGATCATCCCCGGAACGCTGAGCGGCAGCGTAATCGTGAAGAACGTCCGGCTGCGCGACGCTCCCAAATTGACAGCCGCATCCTCCATCGACAGCGAGACGGATTGGAACACGGACACCATCGTCCAGACGCAGAAAACGACGGCGCCGACCAGATGGATCAAAATAAGTCCGGTCTTCGTGCCGACGAGGTCCCAGCGGTACATCAGCTCCATCGTATTCGTAAAAACAGGAAGCTGCGGGAACGCCTGCGGCAGCAAAAACAGCAGCAGCAGCACCGAACGGCCCGGAACCCGATACCGTGCGATCCAATAGGAGACCGGCACGGAAATCAGCAGGCACACGACGGTGACAACGACGGCAATGCCGAAGCTGAGCGAAAGCGCATGCACCATTTTGCCCTCGAACACTTTGCTCCAGTAGCGCAGCCCCCATTCCGTCGGCAAGGCATGCGGCCAAAACCATTTATGCGCAAAAGACCACAGCGCCAGACTGGCAATCGGGCCCAATATAAAAAACAGCGCCGCCGCATATCCGGCCAACCGCAGCGACAACCGCCCTATGTTCATACTTTCGATACCCTCCTTATATAGTAAACGGCTGCGCCCATGGAAACGATATACGCAATAACGCCGATGGCATTGGCCGCACCCGAATTTTGCTGATAAATAAGCTGATAATACAGATCGATCATCAGCATCTGACGGCCGCCCCCGTCTCCCATCATGGCAGGTATGGAAAAGCTGCCCATCATCGACGTGAACGTCAACACCGTTACGACGCCCAGCGAGCCTTTACCCATAGGCAGCAAAATGTCCTTGATCAGCCTGATCCGGCCCGCGCCCATATTTCTGGCGGCATCCAGGTAGCTTTCATTGACCGATCTGTAGGAGCCGAGAATGAGCAGCAGCGCAAAGCCGATATTTTTCCACACCAATGCGATAATAAGGCCAGCGGTCGTAAAAGCGATCGACGGCATTTGATCCGGGTCGAACAGATGAAGCGTCATCAGCCCCGAATTGAGCGTCCCGTGGGGGGCCAAAAACACCCGCATCGCATGGCCGACCACGACAAACGGCACGAACAGCGGAATTTTGAACAAAAACTCGACAAACGGCCGCGCCTGCAGCCGAAGCAGCCCTCCGAGCAGAACGGACAGCGCCAGCAGGATGATGAGGCTTGCGGCCGACACGACCAGCGTAAACCAGATATCCCCGGCGTACAGCCGAAATACCGTTTGGTAATGCTGCCAGGTCCACCCGCCGTCTGCAGCTTGAAGGCTGGCAAGAAAAGATTTGGAAAAAGGATACACAAACAACGCGCCCACCAAGCAGACAGCGGGAGCCGCCCAAGCGGCCCCCAGCCATGCGCTTCGGCCGGACGCCTGCCGAACAGTCTGCAGTTTGCCTGCATCTGCTTGCATTCGTCTTCACCGCCTATGCGTCAGTATGTTCAGTTCGCTTCGTATGCCGTTTGCAAGTCTTTCAAATATTCAGCGAGCGGGAACGATTGTCCGCGTTTGCTGAGATCTTCCGCAGTTACATCCTTGAACAGCTTCTCCTTGCCTTTGTCGCTCACTTTCGGAAGCACGGCCGTGGCATCGATTCCGGGATACCAGCTGTTTTTTTCCACAATGACCGAAGCCTGAATTTCCGGGGATGTGAGATAGTCCGCATACGCAGCGGCAGCCGCTTTGTTTTTGGCGTTTTTGGTGACGACGACGTACATCGGCTGACCGGGCAGTCCCGGATCGACGACTTTCAGGCGCATATTCGGATTCAGACGCCCGTCTTCTTTCCACAGGTAAAACATATCCACCCATACGGGGCCCATGTCGATCTCGCCGCGGTTGAGCATGTCGAGCGTGCCGTTGTTTCCGTTCGTTATCGTGACCGGCAAGCTTTTGAGCTCTTTCAGAGCGGCAGGCCATTTGCTTTCCGGATCTGCTTTGAAAGGACCTTCGCTCAGCGTCTTGTAATCGCCGGTTTTCCAGTATGTATAAGCCGTCGCGAAGGCAACCCCGCTCATGCCGTTTTTAACGCCGTTGTACCCGAAGCGCTTCGGATTCGCCTGAATCCAGTTCTTCACTTCCTCCATGCTGCTCGGAGGCTGCTTGATTTTATCGGGATTGTAGGCCAGCGCCACTTGGCTGTGAAAAAGCGGAATGACGTAGCCGTCGACATTCGTTCCGAGACTGTTCTTGCTGTCCGCGGATACTACGTAAGATTTATTGGCCGACTGAGGCACCCATTTTTCAAGCAAATCGTTGTCGATCAGTTGTTTCATAATGCTTTGATGAACGACCGCCACATCGATGTCCCATTCCGTTTTTCCGGCGTCCTTCTGGGCTTTCAGCTTTTCAAAAATCTTTTGCGAGCCCGCATCCCCCGGGCCTGTGCCTACGACAGTCACCTCGGCGCCGCTGTGCAGCTTTTTGAATTCGGGAGCGACCGATTTTTCCTGCAGTTCCGTCATGTTCGTGTCCCCGGCTGTGGCGACGCTGATTGCCCCGATCCGGGCGCTTTTGTTCTCTTCTTTCTTCGCCGTCCCGGCCGTTTCCGCCGTCTGAGCCGAACTTGCCTGATTGTCGGCCTTTCCGCAGCCCGCCAGCAGGGAGAGCATCATGATACCGGCCATCGCAATTTGGATTCCTCTACGCATATTCCCCATCCTTGCATTCAAATTTTTTGCCAGGTATGCTGTCTAGACACCCTGTATGTCCTATTATGCAAATGAAGTATTATTCCAATATCATCCTCAGGTTAAGCTTTAGTAAATCGGAGTGCGGGGAGGCGTGATGCCGCCCGATTCCCGGTTCGTATGGGCTCGGCTGCGGGCGAGTCCCAAACAAAAAAGGCTACCCGGGCCGATAACGACCCGGATAACCTTGTTCGCCGCTTCTATGAGCTTCAGCGGGCGCGCTGCACCCAAAATTTGAACACATCGTTGCGAAAATAATCGTTGGAAAACAAAATCGGCAAATGATCCTCATCGTAATGAGTCTGCTTGATCAACAGCACCGGCGTGCCCGCATGCATGCGAAGCTTGGCTGCTCCCGCATCATCCTGGGGCGGCACGATCAGCTCGGCATTGGCGCTGACCAGGCGGATTCCGCATTCCGATTCGAGGAACTGCATCAGCGAGCCTTTCAGCTTGCTGCGCGCGAACGCTTCGCCTACTTTTGCATACGGCATGATGTTCACATTGTAGGAAACCGGCTCGCCGTTGGCCGTCCGGACCCGCTCGTTCACGATCACTTTCGATCCCGGAGCGATTTCCAAAAAGTCCGCCCACTCCTCCTCTGCCGCAAGAATGCGAATGCTCTCCTCGCACTCGCCTTCCTCCAAACCCGCGCTGCGAATCATTTCCGACGTCGAGCTCAGCCGGTCGAGAGCGCTCGGTATAGGCTGCACCGGACGAATGACGAAGCGCCCGATGCCGCTCTTCACCCGAAGCAGGCCCTCGCGCTCAAGCTGCTTAACCGCGGCGCGGAACGTCTCCCGGCTGACGCCGAACCGGTCGGCCATCTCCATCTCCGACGGAAGCCTGGCGCCCACAGGAAGCTCGCCCGTCCTAATTTGCCTCGCCAATTCCTCTTTGATCTTGATGTAATTGTGCTTCATTCCCGCATTCAACCGCCCTAATCGTAAAATATCGCTTCAGCGAATTCATCGTCACCCGGATTATGTAAAACGAGGATGTCTAGACTTGTTTAATTGTAGAAAGCTTTTATCAACTTATGATAAATCGAATGTTAAAAAAACGTAAACTGCTGTTTTCTCTAACAACTCCTCGATAGCTCATATATCCGATACTTTAAAATCATTTTTCTATATTTTTGTTTATTATTTATATATTTTCTGTATTTATCGTCACAAATCGGTTAGGATGATAATAAAGATAAAGTATAAGGTTTTGAGAAAAGAGGTATGACTATGGCAAAAACACCCTTTGCTGCAGAAGAGCTGCCATTAAAAAATGAACGAATTAATCCGCTGCTTTTTATCCGGGAATTGATTGAAGCAAACAAAAAAGTAGCTCAGTATCAGGTGTTGCTGCAAAACACCAAACTCCCTTCACAATTATTATTGAATCCTGTTATGTTGCATGAGGCCGTTCAATCAACCAAAATCGAAGGCACCCAGGTAACTCTTGATGAGGTTTTGGAGGTCGAGGCCCAGAGCAGGAAAAACAATAAAGACATTCAAGAAGTTTTAAACTATTATCACGCACTTCGCGAAGGAATGGACAAGTTAGCGTTCCTCCCCATTTCTACAAGGCTTTTCAAGACGATGCATATTACATTAATGTCGAATGATGTTCGCGGGAGCAATCGTTCTCCTGGAGAGTATAGAAAAATACAAAATTTTATAGGTCCTGAAGGTTGTACGATAGAGACAGCCACTTATATCCCTCCTTCGCCTCAATTAGTAGATCACTTTATGAGTAATCTTGAAAAATATATTAACGAGCCTAAAGACGACTTTGATGAATTAATTCGGGTTGCCATCATCCACGCTCAATTCGAAACTATCCATCCGTTTCTTGATGGCAACGGGAGAATTGGAAGAATTCTAATACCTTTATACTTATTTAATAAAAAAGTCATTGATTATCCTAATTTCTTTTTAAGTGAAGCATTAGAAAAGGATAAACATAAGTATTATCGATTCCTAAATGATACAAGATATAAAGGGGATTGGAACCAGTGGATCAAATTTTTTCTAGAGGCGATTATACTCCAGGCTAACAAAAATATCCATTTAATCAATGATGTTAACCAACTCTACGAGCATGATTTGAATATCGCCCAGTCGTTAATAAACAGTAGTAACGTGAAAAAATTGATTGATGCAATTTTTCAAAAACCAATATTCACCGTGCACTCTATTTCTTCAACCGCTGAGTTATCAGAAGCAACCTGCAGAAGATATTTGTCAATTCTTGAAACCCAAAGAATCATTTTTTCGGATGGCAAACAAAGATCTAAAACATATTACTATTACAATCTTCTCGATAAATTGCGTTAGTAACGATTAGGCTGAACTGATGAGCTTGAATATTCTTAGTAGTGCTTCACCGTACCATACAGCAAAAAGCCATTTCCCCAAGTGAAATATGGTTCTCGTGTAGCCTTCCATACATTGAAGAAGTGCCTATCGTGGCTTCTTTAATGATGGAAGTTAGGAGAGTAGAATCCCGATTAATCCCGCGGAAACACCAATCCTTAACGTTAACATGTCATCTCTCAAATAACAGATTCTCACGGATCAAATCATATGCAGGTTTTATCCCCAACCTATTAAAAAACTCATCTGTAAACTTAATGCTAGATTCCACTGCCCATTTTGAACATCCAAATCCAAGACACTTATCTGGAAAATAAGCATTCCCTGATTGTGAAAATATTCTGCAAGATTCGAATTTGTTTTTTAAATTTTTCTCAAACTTATGCCGCGGAGTAGAACCATCTAGCGTTTCATCAGCAATCCATTCTGGTTTATAATGTATAAGATCATTCCTTAAACTAATCAAAAAGTTAATGTCTTGATATGGCTGTTGTCCCTTATCAAACTTACTTCTATTGGCCAGTGTAAGTGCAATTTGATACTTTTCTAAAATCGGTCTCCGCTCAAAATCCAACTCCCACATACCACCCATCATAGCAACTGACCTCAAATCTAACCTTGCAAACTTTTCATTTCGTGGATGAATGCCAGCATGCATCTCTTGTATATCACAAAAAAGCTCATTTATTGATGCCTCTAAAAAAGATGTTGCCGAAAATATGCTTCCTGTTACATAAGCTTTGTTTATTGATACTAAGCTTGAGGGAAATTGAATAAAATCGTTTTGAAATTGATTCTCAACTTCATAGCTCTTCTTTGCCATATAAGATGCTGAAATAATATGCTGGACCGAGAAATATACTCTAGTTGCGCTCTTAATTGAAATATTATTTTCCATAGCATAACTCCTTACTATCTAAGTTTCATAGTCAATAAAATCATCAGAAAAACAAATTGTGTATTGGATAAAGGATGAATTCATCAGCCTTCTTTGAATGCTGAGATTCTCGTCATAGAAGAACGACAAGCTGACAAGGCGTCGATTTGCCCAGCCGATCTTAGTTTCGAAAGTTATACCAAGATGCTCAACAAAGAGCACAAACGGTATATCATTACCAAAGCATCGAAGTTGAATTAGTCCATCGAGATCGCCTCGTCCATCCTCAGGAAGTGCACCAATCGCCCCGAACAAAAAAAGGGGACCCAACCGGCGGGGTCGGGTCCAAAGAGTTTATATTAAAAAGGGGGTCTTGTTAATCATCATACCCTGCAATTGTTATCGGAGCGTAACGGCAATGTTCCAGTTTTGTTACATTTTTATTTCCGCCGTTCGATTTTGCGCGAAAACGGCGAACTTACGGGCAGGGCGCGCCAAAAAAGTTCTTATACTTTTGGTACAAAGTACAGGCCCAGCCCGCCGCGTCCGCTTTCTCTTGGGTGGCGTGCTGCTTTTGCCGCAATCCCCATGATCTGCGTTCCGATCGGCGGCCAGCCCCCCGGAGATCCCTGCATTTCGGACAACGCCCTCCGATGCCCACCGCGCAGCACTTTATTTCAAAAATATTTTATGATTGACAAGAAAGAAAAACGCCTGTTATTATTCAATGTATAATTCCAAGTAATCTAATGAGATTAATCGCAATTGGGTGGTGTCACGGTGGGTAATAAAGTATTCAAAGCCACGGTTCGTTCCGTGCTGATAGGCTATCTGATCGTTCTGCTGCTGCTGCCTATCGGATCCATTTATGTAAAAGGCTTTTCCTTCGGATGGCAGCCTTTTTGGGCGGAAGTGACGGGCCCGCTCGCATGGAAATCCGTGCTGCTGACGATTAAGCTCAGCGTCTTCTCCACGTTGATCGAAGCGGTCGTCGGCACGCTGATTGCTTACGTGCTCGTGCGCTACTCTTTTCCGGGCAAGGGCCTTTTGAACAGCATGGTCGACCTCCCCTTTTCGCTCCCGACTTCCGTAGCCGGACTGATGTTCCTGACCTTGCTCGGTCCGAAGAGCCCGCTTGGTATTTGGCTGGATCAGCTCGGAATCCATCTGCTGTACAATCAGACGGCTATCGTTATCGGTCTCGTTTTTGTCACTTTTCCGTTCGTGGTGCGCACGGTGCAGCCCTTGCTGGAACAGCTCGATCCTGCGGAGGAGCAGGCCAGCTTCACGCTCGGCGCGGGCAAATTTCACACTTTCCGCAAAATCGTTTTGCCCGCCATCGTCCCCGGCATCGTCGCCGGAAGCATGCTGGCCTTCTCGCGGGCGCTCGCCGAATTTGGCGCGATCTCGCTGATCTCCGGCAACTTGCCCGGCAAGACGATGGTCGTCTCCGTCTACATTTACGGCGAGACGCAAAATTTTAACCCGGAGGGCGCGGCCGCGCTTTCTATCGTGCTCCTGACATTGTCTTTCCTCATTTTGTGGGCGATCAACGTGCTGACGCGCGGAAAGGGGCGACTGGCATGAGAAGGCTGCTGATCGGATTTACTTTTGCCGTCATTTTTCTGCTCATCATCTTACCGTTCCTCGGCATCGGCTTCAGCGCGTTTCAAAACGGGGCCGGCGAATTTTTCGATTCCCTGTCTCGTCCGGAAGCTTTGCACGCGATGTACATCTCTTTGCTTATCGTCGTCATCGTTACTTTGCTCAATGCGATCGTCGGCATCTACTTATCGATAGAAATCGTCCGCGGCGCCTGGATCGCCCGCTGGCTGAAGCCGATTATCAATGCGGTCGTCGACCTGCCGTTTGCGGTTTCGCCGATCATCGTCGGCTTGATGGTCATTCTGCTGTTCGGTCCGAACACAGCGCTCGGCACTTTCTTCGAGGCGCACAATATGAAAATCGTGTACGCGCTGCCCGGGATGGTCATCGCTACGATGTTCATCACCTTCCCGCTGATGGTGCGCGAAGTCGTTCCGCTGCTGGAGGAAATCGGCACGCAGTCGGAGGAAGCGTCCACGACGCTCGGCGCCGGCTCCTGGCGCACGTTCCTGCAAATTACGTGGCCTTCCATCCGCTGGGGAGTCCTGTACGGACTCGTGCTGACGATTGCGCGTTCACTCGGCGAATTCGGTTCGATTCTGGTCGTCTCCGGCAACGTCATCGGCCAAACCCAGACGGCGACTACGCTCGTGTACCAAGATGCGGAAAATTTCAATCTCGTTGCCGCAAACAGCCTGGCATTCGTGCTTGGTCTCGTTTCGATTACGATTTTGCTCATACTGGAATGGATGAAAAAACGAAGGGAGAGGCAGCTCCATGCACATTGAGGTCAATAACCTGAACAAATCGTTCGGACAGTTTCACGCGATCAAAGACGTCAACTTCAGCATCGCCAAAGGGCATCTGGTCGGGCTTATCGGTCCCAGCGGAGGCGGCAAAACCTCCATCCTGCGCATGCTCTCAGGCCTGGAGAGCCCGGACACCGGCAGCATTTTTTTCGACGGCAAGCTTGCGACGGATTTGCCCGTGCAAAAGCGGGGCATCGGTTTCGTCTTTCAAAATTATGCGCTGTTCAAGCATATGACGGTGTTCGACAACGTCGCTTACGGGCTCAAAGTGTTGAAAAAGCCCCGCGATTACACCGCCGACCGCGTATCGCACTTGCTCGGCTTGATGGGGCTCGCCGGCAGCGAGCGCAAATACCCCCATCAGCTGTCTGGCGGCCAGCGGCAGCGGGTCGCGTTCGCCAGAGCACTTGCTCCGGAGCCGCAGCTGCTGCTGCTCGACGAGCCGTTCGCCGCGATCGACGCCAAAATCCGCAAGGAGCTGCGCCTGTGGCTGCGCAACCTGATCGACGAGTTCAAGGTGACGACGCTGTTTGTCACTCACGATCAGGACGAAGCGATCGAAGTCGCCGACGAGATCATCATCGTGCAGCAGGGCCGAATCGAGCAGCAGGGCACGCCTTGGGAAATTTATACGAAGCCGGCCTCCTCGTTCGTCGCTACTTTTATCGGGGAATCGAATACGGTTTCGCACTATGTGCCGCTGAACGGCTTCCCTTATCTGGACGAACTGCAGCAGGACGGCCGGTGGCCAACCGACGCGAAGGTGCTGATCCGGCCCGAAGCGATCGAGGTGCGCCCGCACGATACGACGTATTTGGCGTCGGCGGGGCAGCCCGGCACCGTGACGCATGCGCATTTCCGGGGCGACTCGTGGTACCTCGAAATCGAGACCGGTTCGCTCAAGCTTTTCGCCTACCAGTCCATTAAAGAAAGGCAGTACCGGCCCGGCGATGAAGTCAACATTTTAATCCATCACCTATCGGTGTTTACGGCAAATGAAACGAAGCTGCTGGAAAATCAGGCGAAGCAAGATCCGATGCCTGTTTTTATCTAAACAAATTGATCAAGCGAAGGGGAGTTGGATTTTATGAAAAGCAAGAAAACGTTAGGCATGATGGCGGCCGCACTATTGACGGCAAGCGTTGCCTTGGCCGGATGCGGTTCTGCGGGGAACAGTGCAAGCTCGCCGGCGGCGGCAAGCCCTGCGGCTGCGGCGGGCAGCAGCGCTCCGGCTGCAGCCGGTTCGCCTAAAACGGCGGAAGGCGGCAAAGTGACGATTTCCATCGGCGCTTACTCGATTTTGAAAGATTCGCTTGACGCCATCATCCCGCTTTTTAAAGAGCAATGGCAAAAGAAAACCGGGCAAACCGTCGAGTTCAAAGAGTCGTATCAAGCATCCGGCTCCCAGGCGACGGCAATCATTCAAGGCTTTGAAGCCGACATCGCACCGCTGTCGCTGGAAGGAGATATCCAGAAAATCGCCGAGAAAGGCTTGATCACGAACGACTGGAAAAGCAAACCGCACGGCGGGATGATCACCGCCTCCATTGCCGCCATCGGCGTGCGCGAAGGCAATCCCAAGCAGATCAAGGATTGGAGCGATTTGACGAAACCGGGCGTCGAAGTGCTGATTCCGAACCCGAGCACGTCGGGCGGCGCCAAATGGGACATCAACGCCATATACGGAGCTGGCCTCAAAATTTCCGAAGCAGCCGGCAAAAAAGATCCCGCGCAAGCGAAAGATTTGCTGACCAAAGTGTACAAAAACATTAAGGTGCTGGACAAAAGCGGCGCGGATTCGTTGACGACTTTTGACAAAGGGGTTGGCGACGCCATCGTCACTTACGAGAACGAGCTGATCGCCCGCATCAAAAGCGGCCAAAAATACGAGGAAGTCGTGCCGAAATATACGACCTCCATCGAGAATCCGGTCGCGCTCATCGACAAATATGTAGACAAACACGGCAACCGCGAAGCCGTCGAAGCGTTCCTCAACTTCCTGTGGAGCCCTGAAGCGCAAAAGATTTTCGCCGAAAAAGGCTTCCGCTCCGTCGATCCCGAGATCGCGAAGCAGTATGAGAAAAACTACAAAACGCCGGAAGGCCTGTTCGATATCAACTACTTGGGCGGCTGGAACCAGGTGAATAAGGAGCTGTACGGCAAAGGCGCGATTTGGGAGACGATTTTGGCCGAAGGCGGAGCGAAATAGCAGAGGCGGAGGGCCTTCTGCCCTCTGCCTGAATGTCCGGCTCGTGTAACATTCCACGCGTAAGGACGAAGCAGCACTGTCTCGGGCTGCCGCCAAAGCGACGTCCAAGCCATTCGCGCAGCGGCCGGACGCCGGGAGGTCGCTCAGGCACCGGGGGATCCACCAAGTGCCCCGGTGGCGTGCAAAGCCTGCAAATGTACAGGCTTTTTCGATGGAAATGGCTCGATTTTGGGAAAAGCCTGCAAATGTGCAGGCTTTTTCGCTCATGAAGGGCTCATCGCGAAGTTTTAGTAGAAAAAGCTGCACATTTGCAGGAATATTCTCAGGCAAGCGTATTACGGAACAAAAAGATGTATTTTTGCAGGTTTTCTGCGCGTTGCAAGTAGATGTGCTGGGAGTCTGTCCGATGAACCACAAAAGTAGCTCCGTCGGACAGACTCCCAGCTCCTGGCGGGCGATTTTTCAGTCTAATTTTTTACAGGTTTTCAGCAGTGCATTGACAGGAGTCAGAGCCAGGCTTCGGCGGACGAGTTTCACGGCAGTCTGACTAGTTTTGCGGAATGACGGGCCCGGCTCATCTAACGGATGTGTAGGCGCGGCCGGCCGACGGACATAACAAGAGGCTATCCTCAGTTGCGGGGTAGCCTCTTGTTTGGCGTTTCGCGACTCGGCGAGACACTCGCAGAAATCCGGGGCGGGATCAGCCGGACTCGGGCCGGACCCGGGGCGCGTACGGTTGGCGGTTATTTGTTATAAATTCTGTATAACAAAACCGCCGCTTCCGCTCTCGTGGCGCTGCCTAGCGGATGTAAAGCGCTGCCGTCCCCCTCCACGATTCCGGCTCTGACCATGGCGGCTACGTCGTTCACCGCGTAGGAAGCGACTTCCGCCCTGTCCGCGAACCGCGCAAGGTCCGCCTCGGCGCCCCCAGGACTCGATTTGCCGGCCAGCTTCATAGCTCTTGACATGAGCACCATCATATCCTGTCTGGAAATGGGCGACTGCGGATTAAAGCGATTGTTCCCCTCGCCCTCCGCAAGCCCCAGCTGCTTGGCAACGCCTACGGCTTCAAAATAATAGTCCGCGGAAGCGACATCGCTGAAATTGCTTGTAACCCGGGCGCTCAAGCCGAGCGCTTTGGTTATTAAAATCATAAAATCCGCCCGGGTGATGATAGCGCCCGGATTGTAGGCCGTCTCGGAGGTACCGGATATGACTCCTTTGGATGCCATGACTTCGATCGCTCGCCTGGCCCAGCCGAACGAACCGAGATCGTCGAACGTTTTCACCGCATAAGCGATCGCAAAGGCGCTGAAATGGGTCGTCGTGAAGCTGACTTTTCCGCTAGCCGGATCATATTTGCCGCTGGGAATCGCCTGCGCCCGGTTTTGCGCATCCAGATACCAGATGACGATATGCTCCGGATTTTTCAACTCTCCTTCCGCAGGCTGATATGGGATCGCAACCGTCACGGCGGTATCGGGATTGCTGAACGGGATGACGCTGCCGTCTACGGCAGCATGCAGCTCTATAACCGGCCTGCCGCCGATTTTGCTGCGGAGTTCGCCCGGCAACCGGCTCGTGTCGGCCCGGCCGATGCGTAAACCGACCTCTTTGGCCGAGGACAAATCGACGCCGCTCAACATGTCCGTGCGTATCGTCGCGGCCGCAATATCGGTGATCAGCGACAAGGTCAGGCCCTTCGATGCGGGCGAGAACAGGCCGGCGTCGACAATCAGCTCATACCGGTCGGCCCCGGCGATTCGGGCAATTTTGACCGTAACATCGTTGCCGCCGGCTTCTCTCACTTTGTTCAAAATGTCGGCAGTCAGCCTGGCCGACGCCATGCCGGTCGCGTTATCCAGCTGCGCCTCCAAAATAATCTCACTGCCGTTCACTTCCCCCTGCGCCGAAGGCAGGCTCGCAGCGGACGGCGGCGATGGCGAAGAAGAGGAGCCGGAACCGGAATCCGTCGCGACTTTGAAAGCCGCGCTCTCCACCGCGTCGGCGTCCTGCCCGCCCGCTTTCACGGTATAAGTTCCGTTTATTTTTTGCCTGAGCGTATAGCTGAACTGAAATTGTCCATTGGCCGCAGTTGTTCCCTGGTCCAAATAATCGAGTTGATTCAGCGGATTCCGCACCTGAACGGTCACGATGCTTCCAGCGGCCGTCCCCAGCGAGCCCGAAATCGTCACTTTTTCCGAATTTTCATCCAGCGATGCTTGTACGGTGACCTGCGAAGCCGACGCGCCCGGAATGCAAATGCCAAAGCACATCAAAGCCGTCAGCAGGACGATGATCGTTCTTTTCAAACAGATTCCTCCTCCGAATTCCGAATGGGGGAATGGGAAAGGGCGGCACGTCCGCCTCCCCATCTGCCCGCTCAATTGTATCCATCAGGCGCTAAGGCATTGCGACTACATTGGAAATCAAAGTTTGGCTGAGCGCAGAATCCCATACAAAAGCTTTCAGTTTGCAGCCCATGACGATATCCGGCAATTTCAGCAGCGCCTTCAAATGAGCGGTTTTCCCGGGCAAAATCGAATGGGCGAGCAAGGAATACCGCACCATCCGGTCCTGCTGATCGAACAGCGCAATGACGAGCGTTCCGCTCTGGCTGACCGAAGAATTGTTGTACACCAGCACGTCCGCTACGGTATCGGTGGATCGGGTCAGACCCGAAAGCGCATTGCCGCCGAGATCGCTTAAAATCAAACTTTTAACCGTAAAGACGCCCGCGCCCCAGTTTTTGTTATAGGTGATCCGGTACGTTTTGGAGCCGGTGTTGCCGTAATCGTCCACGCCGGAGACGACAATTTCGTTGACGCCTTCCTGCAAAACGAGCGGAATTTCGAACGGCACCGCGGCAAGCTTCGCGCTATGGTCGAGAACCGTCGTTCCGTTTAACCGGACGGTGACGGCCGCGTTGCGATTGACGCTTCCCGTTAATACGAAAGCCGAAGAAGTGACCGCATCGGGCAGCTCCGCCGAAGGCGTAAACACGACCGCAGACTTGTTATAAGTCACGGTAATCGTCTTGGCGTTGACGGCGTCTCCGAACAACTCGCTGTTGCGGGCCGAGAAGACGATTGTGTTGACGCCTTCGGTCAGCTTAATGGCGGCCGAGAAATCGGCCCCGGCTTCGACATACACCGCATCGGTGACGGCGGCGCCATTGTTCGTTACCGAGAACTGCGCACGGTCCATGGCATGCGCCTTTATGGTGTAAGCGGGAATATCCACCGTCTCGCTCGCCGGGTTGCTGAGCGTAAAGAGCGCTGAGCGGGTGAACTTCGCATCGGCAAAAGTCGCCGCCGTTACATAATCGATGTTGCTCGTCGATTTCGGGGCATCAACGGCCATGCCTACGTACACTTTGTCGGAAAAGCTGACCGCCGCCGAGCCGACCAACAGCCAGTTCGCCTTGTCCTTGGACTCGTAACCGTAAATCGTGTTCTGGTCGCGAACGATTTTCAGCCAGAACGGCGCTTTCAGCGATGCGCCCCTGATCAGGCTTTCTTTGTAGCTTCCCCCGTTTTCGCTGCGGTTCAGGAACGAAATTTTCCGCCCGCTCGTATCTACGCCGAAATCGCTCGTCGGATCGGTGGACAGGGCCAGTGCGACCGCCTTTGATGCAGGGTCCAGACTGTCGCGGATCATGAATCCCGCTTTCGCATCCTCGTCGATTTCGGAAGCGAAGTCGACGTTCGCGACCATTTCAAAGTTGCCCTGAACCGTCTGGTATACATATTGAAAAGCGTCCGATGACGAGCCGATTTTCCCCGATCCTTTGACCGTATAAGTCGTCCCGCTCAAGCTCGCCGCACCCGGGATGCTGACCTGGCCGATATCTTGCGTCGTCCACGGCGCCACGTTATTCGGGCCGTTCACGTAAATCACGGCGGCGGAGGACAACGTCATCACGCCGTTTGCGTCCACCGCTTTGGCGTACAAGTAATGCTGGCCTTCGGAAGCATTCGCCCATGTGAACGTGTAAGGCGCCGCCGCAGCTTCCCCGATTTTTTGATCGCCGTCATAAAAGATCACTTTGGCGATAGCCGCGCCGCCGGCAGCCGCCGATGCGCTTGCCGTAACCGGGATCGCGCTGCCGGCGGTAAAAGCCTGATGCATGACAGGGCTCACGATAGCGGCGTTCGGATTGGGCGGAGGCGTTACGACCAGCGAGTTCAAGTAAAGCTCCAGATTCGTGTACCCGCTGCTGCTTGTAAAAGCGCCGTCTGCGCTATTGTTCGGGTCCAGACCATGTGTGCTCTCCCAGGCGTCGGGAATGCCGTCGCCATCGCTATCGACGGGCGCGGGGAGCGAATTCAGCTCCGGCAGGCCGCCGTCGCTTGCGATCGTGTTGACGGTTCTGCCCGTACCGTTCTTGACTTCGTTCACGAGACGGGCATCCAGGGAGTCCCGCTTCGGTAAAGAAGCGCCCCCGCTTTGCAGCACCTTCTCGTAGGCGGCCTCTGCCGAATCCGTCGTAACCGCCCCGCCGACGGGATCTTTTGCATCGGGAATGACGATCGGTTTGTATTTGCGGGTGAACGACTGATCCGGGTTGATCGCTTTCCACGCATATTTGCCGCCGGTTGCAGGCACCCAGTTATCGGCAGTCACATCGGGCGCGCCCTCCACGTAGTTGCCGTCGATGTAAAAAGTTCCGCCGCCCCCTCCATCGCCGGCCGAAGGGTTGACGATGCGGCTTTTTACGCCGTCAAACGTATTGGGGCCCGGCTTGTAATAATTATTGATCATATTGATCCCTGTCGCCTGCTCCCCGCCGTATGCGGAATTAAAGCCCCAGTTGTAAATCACGTTGCTGCGGTAATCGA
Source organism: Paenibacillus sp. sgz302190 (assembly GCF_059820445.1). Taxonomy (NCBI): domain Bacteria; kingdom Bacillati; phylum Bacillota; class Bacilli; order Caryophanales; family Paenibacillaceae; genus Paenibacillus; species Paenibacillus sp. sgz302190. Next base: position 176,769 of record NZ_JBZYAO010000007.1, on the reverse strand, counting down.
CCTTCGTAGGGTAATTGTCGGGATCTGTGGCCCGGTCAAAGCGCACGTTCCTGCTCGTATGGTTCATAATCAGGTTGTGCGTATAAGTGGCGTTCGTGCCTCCCCAGATGCCCCCGTACCCGTGCGGTCCTTTCGTATGAATCGAGTGGTTCAGGCTGTTGCTGATAAAGCTCCGTTGGAGCGTAAAGTTTTTGCGGTTTTTGGCGGAAAACGCTTCGTCCGTGCTCCAGCTGAGCGAGCAGTGATCCATGATGACGTTGTCGCCCGTAATGTCCACGCTGTCGCTTAACGAATTCGTTCCGTTCCTGAACCGGATATACCGGACGATAATGTCCGTTCCGGTATCGTTATTTCCGATCTTCACCATGTAGCCGCCGATCGCGATTCCATCTCCAGGAGCGGTTTGCCCGGCGATCGTGATGTGCGATTGCGTTATCGCCAGCTCGCGCTTCAGTTGAATCGTACCGGACGTGCTGAAAACGATCGTCCTATTGCCCGCGCTGACGGCATCCCGCAGCGATCCCGGAATCGGCGCTTCGTCGGCGGCATAATCGTTCAGATTGCTGACGACGTACACGGTGCCTCCCCGGCCCCCTTTCACATACATGCCCCCGCCCTCTGCGCCCGGAAAAGCGGGAACTTTGGCCGCTTCGCGAGGATCGATTGCAAACGTTAGCGTTTTGCTGGCGGCTGCGGTTCCGGAGCTGTCCACATAGCGGTATTCGATGACGTTCGCGCCCGCTTGACCGACTGCAAATTCAGCGGTATACGCCGTCCATGGACCGCCGTTGATCCGGTACTGCACCCGGCCCGCTTCCGGCAGCCCGCCGTTCACTTCCATATAGACGGTCACCGGTTTCGTGTAAGATCCCGCCTGCCCGTCCGGCAGCGCAGGGTCGACAATCGGCGCAACGGAGCCGGACTTTTGGGGAATGGCTGCCGTTTGCGCGGGGTCCCACCCGTCGAACATGCGCGGAATCGTCAGGGCGCTCGCTTGCCCGGCCGTCATCTGCATGCCCATTTGGCGTTTCGACGGACTTGCTCCGGGGCCGGTGCTGTTGTATTCCGACAAATAATACGTGCTGAGCGGCTCGCTCATCGTCGTCCAGCCCTCGGGATGAATGTGATCCCCCATCTCCGTATTGATAAAACGAACCGTAGGCTGATCCTGCCATGTGCGGCCCAAGTAATGCTTGCCTTTGGTCGTGCCGTCCTTCAGCAGGCGGGAGTTGACGAAGACGAGCCCCGGAACGTCACCGCCAGGATTTTGCGTGGACGCCGCCGTCACATACCCGCCCGAATCGGCCGCATCAGCCGAGTTGATGCTGACCGCATCGACATGATCGAACACGGCTGCGGTAGCCGGCCCGTAAATGTAATCGGTACGGCCGATAATTTCGCAGTTGCGGTAGTACTGCCGGCCTTTTTTGGTATTGTAGGCGACCCCTGCGTACAGCGTATCCTGGTACCCGGCAAAACGGACGTTTTCAAAGACGACTTGATCGGAAACGACCAGCGCAGCCAGGGCACGCCCCTTGGAGGCGGCGGAACTGTTTTCAATGGTCAGATTCGCCGCGCTGAATTGGTTGGCCGGGCTCGCGCTGCTCCCGACAGAGACGGTTGCCGTTTCCAGCGGCTGCAATTTGACGCCCGGATTCGCCGGATTGACGGTCGTTTCGTTGTCGTCGTATACGATTTTCGTTTGATCCCTGCCTGCACCTACGAGACTGACATAAGGGACCGTGATCGAAAGCTTCTCATGATAAACGCCCGCTTTAATATAAATCACTTTACGGCTCGCATTCGCGGCGGGAATGGAGGCAATCGCTTCCTTGATATTGGCAAAATCGCCGCTGCCGTCCTGGGCCACCGTAATGACCGGAGCGGGCACCGCGATAAGCGCTTCCGCGTTCGGACTTTCGCCGCCGGCGTTCGCAGCGGAGACGACATAGTAATACGCGTTCCCGTTAACGACCGTCGTATCGGTAAAAGACGTGGAAGCCAGCGCGCTTCCTACCGTCGTATACGCCCCCCCGCTCGCAGAGCTTCTTTTGACCGTGTAGGAGGCCGCCCCTGCCGACGCCGACCACGTCAAATCGACGCTGCCGTCGCGGGCCGTGGCCGCAAAATCGGCGGGAACCGGCGGTGCGCCGGCAATCGGCGCATACGGAACGGCTTTCGCCTGATTGGAGATCATGCTTTCGGCGGCCGAATTGACAGCGGTCACCACATAATAATACGCCGTGCCGTTCACGGCGGAAGTGTCGGTATAAGCCGTACCCGTTACGCCCGCGGCTACCGTCGTATCGTAAGGCCCGCCGTTTACCGTACTGCGATTGAGCTTGTAGGAGACGGCTCCCGTTACCGTGTTCCACGTCAGGACTACCTGATTATTGCCGGGGGCGGCCGTCAATTGCGCAGGGCTTCCCAGCACCGAAGCCGCATCTGCGGCGGCAGCCATGACGGGAAACAGCCAGGCATTCATCAATAACAACATGCAAATTGTTATTTGAATCGCTTTCTTCATTTTGCAACCTCCTTTTCCGCAATCACTGCAAAATAAATTCGTCCGACAGCGGCTTCATGCCGTTCAGGCTGTCCCAAATAAACGCTTTTACATAGCAGCCGCTCACCTGGGCAGGCAGCGTGAAACCGGCGCTTAACGTTTTGGTTTCTCCCGGCTCGAAATCGGCGGCGGCGCTTGAATAATCAAGCATCGTACGGTTCCCGCCGTAGAGCACGAACCACAGCGTAATTTGCTTGGCGGACGCCGTCGTGTTGGTGACCTGTCTTTGGGCAAAAATGTTTGCGGCAGCCGCTATCGAGTCATGGCGGTTTCCGCTGAAATCGTAAGCCGCAGCCTGCCCGGCCCAAAATTCATAGCGGACCAAATAATTGGCGGACGCTGTATTTCCAGCGATATCGACGGACGAAACTTCGATGGAATTGCTTCCTTCCGTCAGGGTCAGCGGATAAGCAAACGGTTCGTACACCGCTTTGGCTACGGAATCGACGATTGTTGCCCCGTTCAGTTTTACCGTCAAATTCGCCGCCTTGCTTAATGAGCCTTGCAGCGTATATACGGCATCCTTGACCGCGGCCGGCAGTGCGGCGATGCGGATTTCCGGCGGAACGTTATCGTAGTGGATCGTCACGGCCGCTTTATCGGTGAATGCGGAATCGCTGCGCATCGCGTACATTTCAATGAGATTGGCTCCGGGCAGCAAATTCAAGTCGATTTTAAACCGGTTGTCCGCCAGCTGGCCGCTGTATACGGGAACCGGATTTTGATTTTGATACACGTTCAATATGACGCTGCTCGCATACACATTCTCGGCTACGGTTCCCGTCACCGAATATAAAGGCGAGGGCACCCACTCCTGTACGGGATCGATCGTCAAGCCGGTCGGAATTCTTTGCGCCATAACAAAGTAACCGGCGTTTTTGCCCGCTTTGTAGTCATTGTAGTTGTTGTACCCGAGCGTCACTTTATCGCCGGAGGCGAAATCTTTTTTGTAGACTTTGAACGAATAGGCCGTTGCCTTGTCGCCCATTTTGATCGTATCTCCGGTAGCGGTCCAATCGGACAGCCATGAAGGCGGCGGCGTTTCCTGCTCGTCGACGGCCACGTAGACGGATGCGCGGTCCCGCACCCGGAATTGGGCGATTTGCGGCTGCACGGCGCCTTCGGCGGTAAGCGGATAAATCATCGTATCGGCCTGCGAAGTTCTCAGCCAATCCATACCCGCGTATTTGGCGGGAATGTCGGTAAACAGAATCGTTTTATCGGCAAACACCAGATCGCCCGCGTTTAAACCGGAATTGACCGACCACTGGTACGCGTTATAGTTGGCAAAAGCGGTAACGCCGCCAAACACGCTCGCATCCGGCGCATCGATCGGCGTCGTCGTATTGGGAGTCACTTCGACCTCCACGGAATCGCTTTCATAATCTTGCGGGACACCTGAAGTATACAAGCCCGCTTCATCCCGGATCGCTACAGATAAGCCGAGAATGTACGTTTTGCCGTTCGTGAGCGCTACGGATTTGTTTTGCGCCGGATCGTAGTAGGAGCTGATGTCGGAAGCGGGAACGATATTCGTTTTGTTCGCCAAATCTTTGTAATTGACCGTCGCGGATTGCATAAGCCACGCGCTCTGACCTTTTTCCCTGATCCGCATCCGGTATTTGGTCGCATAGACGTACGATTTGGACCACCAGGCAATCTTCGCGTTGCGCCCGGTGACACTGACGATTTCCGGCGGTGCGGGTTTCGGGTTAAAAGCGGTGCGGGTCACTTTAACGCTGCGAATGTAAAGATCGCCGTTTTCCTGCGGCGTGGCGATGACCAGCTTTTTAAGGTCGTACTTGGTTACGTTGTTGAGCTTTTGCCGCGCCCAGTACAGCGTCCCGTCCAAATAAATGTCGTATTTCTGGTTAATCGTATTAAAATCGACCCGCAGCGTATGCCATTGATTCAGCGTGTAAGATGCGAGGGAGCTTGAGGGCGCCGTCGTCGCATAATACACGATGCCGTCCTTCGACTTATCCGCGCCGACGCCGATCAAATTGATCGTCCCGGTGGACGGAACGAATTGCAGGATGCGGTCCTTTTGCTTGGCCGTTCCGTACTGCATGAAGGTCAGCTCCGTCGAAATCGTTCCGGTCTGCGGCTCGCTGAACGATTTGCTGATTTGAAATTCGTTGTTAAGCGCGGAAGCGAGTCCCGACACCGTAAGGTGCAGCGCGTTCGCTTCGGGCGTCACCGGATCGGCTTCAATGACCGCCGTCGCCGTGCCCGCCGTGTAAGAGGAATAATCGAAGCCGAGCTGGGAAGCCGTCTGCCCTATAACCGCTTGCGAAAAATCTTTGTTAAAAATCGTGACCGGCTCGTAGGCGCTGTTCGTCACAGAGGACGATCCGCTTGCCGCCGCAGAGGCCGATGCGCCCCATGCCCCGCCCCCGCAGACCGCCTGGAACGTCTGGAGCAAAAGCAGGAAGCATAACATACGCGAAATCAGACTACGCACAATGAATGACACCTCCATGGATTAGATCGTTTGAAAGCGGTTTGAATCCGGCAGAGCAAATGATTTGAAAGTCTGATGAATTGAAGCCGCAGAGCAAATGATTTGAAAACCGGCAGAGCAAACAGCTTGAAACCGCTTTCGTTTTATTCGTTGCCGATTTGCCCGGTTCAGCGGGAAAAAGCCCCGCCGATGGCGGGTCTCCACCGGCGGGCCGGTTATCCAAGCATAGGCCTAAAGCTGTGACGAGCCGTACAAGTCTTAAACGGACCAGTTCGTTAGCGCCGGGAACCTGCGGACTATAACGCAGACTAACCGATCGTCTTGTATGAATCGGCAAGCCTCCCTTCTTCCGCAAGCCAGCGATCCGCATCCGGGAGGTCGAAATGCCGCAGCATTCCCGGCATTATAAAGCTTAGGGAATCGTGCTCATCGTAAAACGGCTCCCTGATCCAATCGGCGATGCTGCTCATGCGATTATCCGTGCCGACGCTCCGGACGCGCGGTTCCAGCAAAGCGGTGAGTTCCGCGTAGATGCCGTACCGACCGCCGCCGAACAGTCTGATGTCATCCGGATCGACGTTTTTCATGCCGGACACCAGTTCGACCGCTCTCCATACGTCGTAAGTCCGGACAGCGGCCATGCTGTCGCCCAGCCACATCAGCTCGTCGCTGTACCGGTCCATCATGCCGAAGCGTTTGAAGGGGCGCTCCTCGGGCGAATTCAGGTACGGCAGCAGCGAGCCGATTCCCGTCGGGTTGAGCACCATCGCGATCCGGCCGGAAGCGCAGGTCGCTTCAATCCACTCGGCATGAGCTTCCAACTGCTTCGTTCCGCCCTCCCATACGGCAATCGTAATCGGAAGCCTGCGGCCGGCAAGCTTGGCGTCGAAAAATTGCAGCGCATTGTTCAGCAGCCCGCGCTGGCTCCACCATACCGCCCGAAGCGCCCACAGCCCTCCTGTTTCTCCGCCCCCGGAAAGACGCAGATTCAGGTCGCAGGGCTGTCTGTTGAACAAGACGGTTTGGCGCAGCCAATCCAAAGCCCGCCGCTTCCGCCGGTCATCCGGCAAAGCCCGGCGCGCCTGCTCCAGCTCCGCAAGCCGCCCGGAATTTTCGGCGTGGACGTTTTTGGCATGCGCGTAATCGCCGGCGACCTGGCCGCTCTGCGTGCACAGGAGCTGCTCGGCCGGCAGCAGCCGGATGGCTTCGTCCGGGGGAACGGCCGCGCGCCCCAGCAGATGCCCGGAAAAAAAGCCGGCCGCCGCACGCGCAAGCGGGACCGTAAAGCGGTGGACATTTTCATCCTCGAAAATGTCCAGCTGCCCGCCTTTGCCGTGCATGTCCCAAAACCTCCGGTTGACTGCGACGGTATGGCGCGGACCCTCGATCGGCACGGAATCGTAAGTTGTCGCCAGGACGAGCACCGGACGGGGAGCCATCGCCAGCACGATGTCCTCGTGGTCGAAGCCGAGCACCGAGAAACCCGGCCATTTTTGCTCGGCGTCCTGCGCTTTGCCGGTCAGCAAAAAATACGGCCTGTTCATAATAAAGCCTCCGGGAGCGGCAGCGGCAATGCGCTCGTCGTACATCATTAGCAGCGCGGTTTGCGTGCCTCCGCCGGAATGGCCGGTTACCCCGATCCGCGCCGGATCGACCTCCGCCCGCGTGCACAAATAATCGATCGCGCGCACGGCATCGTGCAGCATATAGCGCGCCAGGCTGTCGCCGAGCGGCATGCACTGCCGCCCGACGTTTTCATGCTCCGTCACGCTCGTCATCGGAGCCTGACCCGTACCCGGATCGTAATAGCCGAACCGTTCGCCCTGCCCGATCGGGTCGAGCGCCATGACGATCAAGCCGGCATGCACCAGATAGTGGCAAACGGTCTGGTATTCGTCGCAATGCTTCGCCTGCTCGCGGTGCCCGCACAGTAGCAGCACTGCAGCGCCCGGCTCCGTCAGCCCGTCCGGTATGTACAGATTGGCCGTCGCATATACGCTTGGCCGCGGTTCGAAAATCACTTTCTCGACGCGGAATCCGTTACCTTCAGCCACGCCGGTGATGACCGGCCTAAGCGGGGTATCCGAAGGCGGCATGCCGCCCAGGCAGCGTGCCAGCCCTTCGCGGATTTCCCGCTGGCGCCGCTTCAGGCCATCCCTGTCCTTGATTGCTGCGCGTGCCTTATCCCCCATCGCAGCCGCCCGCATGGCGGATTCGTAAATCCACCTCGGCAGCTGGCTTTTTACATCAAAGTGGGCGATTTGCACGTTCTCAAAGTTCTCAAACACCGTTAGATATTCCCCTTTCCGACAGTTGGGCCGTGTTCGGCGCGACCAGCAGATCGGACAGGCGGACAGGCATGTTCGCGTGCGCCGACTTCCAAACCGCTTCTCCGGTCAGCACGGCAAGAGCCCCCGCTTCCGCCCCTGCCATAATCTCGTACGATCGGAGCGGATCCGGATCGAGAAACAAATCTTCCAAAATGAGGGGATCCCCTCCCCCATGCCCTCCGGCCCGCGGTACGACGCGGATCGTTTCTTTGCCGCCGAACAGCGGAAAATATTCGATCGTTTGCTCGGCTTCATGGTGAGAAGCCCGACCCGACATCACTTCCTTCGTTTCGATTCGGCCCTTCGTCCCGTTAATCGCCAGTCTGTAACCTTCATAAGGCAGCGAAAAATTGACGGAATAGCTCAACATCGCGCCCTTGTCGTATTTGATGACGGCGGCGTACGTGTCTTCAATATCGATCTCGGAGTCGAACATGCAGCCGTCCGCCCGATACCCGGAGGCACCTCCCGGGACGGCGTCCATGCCCGTCAAATGGTCGTCGGGCGGCACGGTCTCCTTGCTGCGCGATGACCAGCGCATGAAATAGGCGCAATGCGCCTTGACCCGGCACGTGCCGCAGTACCGGCCGTCTTCCTTGGCGGGGTTGAGCTCGCCGGAGGGGCCGAAATAATGGAGCGCCCCGTAGGCAAACGCTTCCACCGGATTTTGCCCGATCCACCAATTGACCAGATCGAAGTGGTGGGTGCTCTTGTGCACGGACAGCCCTCCGGAGCTGCTTCGCTTCCGGTTCCACCTTTTGAAATAACTCGCACCGTGATAGGTGTCCAGATACCAGTTCAAATCTACCGAAGTGACTCTGCCGACTTTGCCCTCCAAAATCAATTCCTTGATTCTCGTATGGATCGGCGCGTACCGGTAATTGAAAGCTACCCGCAGCTTCCCCCTGCTTGCGGCCTGCGCGTCCAGCACCCGCTTGCAGTCCTCCCCCGTGGTCACCATCGGCTTTTCCGAAATGACGTTGAGATGATGCTCCAGCCCTTTGACGATATAGTCCGCGTGCGTATAGTCCACACCCGCAACAATGATCGCGTCGGGCTTCGTTTCCCTGATCATCGCGGCGAATTGATCGGGAGCATAGACAGGAGTCCCCGACAGCGCCGGAAACTTTTTGAAGCAGTTCGCAAAACGGCCGGGATCGGCATCGAGCAATCCGACAATCTCGCAGTGCTGATGGAACGTCTCCAGCATGGGCTTGATAAACATGCCGTTGGCTCTGGTGCTGACGCCGCAAATCGCGTATCTTTTTTTCGCCAAGTCGTTGTCCCTCCTAGGATTCTACCGTTAAGTATACAAAGAAACGGATTCGCAGCCAGTAGTTAATCCGACCGTCATTATAGGTCAATCCTGTCGACGACCGGACTGTCCGCACACCGGAAAAACCCGCCTGCGCTACGCAAACCGAACACCGGCATCGTGCGGTTGGCCTTTGACTCGCCTACGGAGCCGGCCGATCAGCAGCATCGTCCATTCGACTCGCCTACAGAGCCGACCAATCAGCAGCATCGTCCGTTCGGCTCGCCTACAGAGCCGGCCAATCAGCAGCATCGTCCGTTCGACTCGCCGCTGGAGTTAGCTCCTCTCTCTGGCAGTTCCGCAGAAAACCTGCAAAAGTGCATCTTTTGGGACCGCTGATGCCCTTACAGGGAAATATGCCTGCAAATGTGCAGGCTTTTCTGCCTAAACCCGGGGTTCGGCCCCTTTTGGCCGGAAATTCCTGCACTTTTGCAGGCTTTCCCGTCAATTCGGCCGCTGGCGCTGTAAAAGCCTGCACTTTTGCAGGCTTTCGCGGCTAGCCGGCCTGCTCGACGAACGGCTGCATCGTTTTCAGCACTGTGAAAACGGCATCGTCCGTTCGGCTCCCGGCTAGAGTAGCTCCTCTCTCTGGCAGTTCCGCAGAAAACCTGCAAAAGTGCATCTTTTTGCTCACTTGATGCCCTTGCAGGGAAATATTCCTGCAAATGTGCAGGCTTTTCTGCCTAAACCCGGGGTTCGGCCCCTTTTGGCCGGAAATTCCTGCACTTTTGCAGGCTTTCCCGTCAATTCGGCCGCTGGCGCTGTAAAAGCCTGCACTTTTGCAGGCTTTCGCGGCTAGCCGGCCTGCTCGACGAACGGCTGCATCGTTTTCAGCACTGTGAAAACGGCATCGTCCGTTCGGCTCCCGGCTAGAGTAGCTCCTCTCTCTGGCAGTTCCGCAGAAAACCTGCAAAAGTGCATCTTTTTGCTCACTTGATGCCCTTGCAGGGAAATATTCCTGCAAATGTGCAGGCTTTTCTGCCTAAACCCGGGGTTCGGCCCCTTTTGGCCGGAAATTCCTGCACTTTTGCAGGCTTTCCCGTCAATTCGGCCGCTGGCGCTGTAAAAGCCTGCACTTTTGCAGGCTTTCGCGGCTAGCCGGCCTGCTCGACGAACGGCTGCATCGTTTTCAGCACTGTGAAAACGGCATCGTCCGTTCGGCTCCCGGCTAGAGTAGCTCCTCTCTCTGGCAGTTCCGCAGAAAACCTGCAAAAGTGCATCTTTTTGCTCACTTGATGCCCTTGCAGGGAAATATTCCTGCAAATGTGCAGGCTTTTCTGCCTAAACCCGGGGTTCGGCCCCTTTTGGCCGGAAATTCCTGCACTTTTGCAGGCTTTCCCGTCAATTCGGCCGCTGGCGCTATAAAAGCCTGCACTTTCGCAGGCTTTTGCGGCTAGCCGGGCCTGCTCGACGAACGGCTACCTGCGATTGTTGGAATTCCAGGAATCTGCCATGTGGTGGCTGCACGGTGGGAGCTCTCGGCGCGCGAGCCGTGTGGAGACTACGTGGTGGGGATCTCTGCTGTTTTACCGTCTATGGGAGGGAGCTAAAGCTCCATATAAAAGGCAAAAAAAAGCCCCCAATCCAATTGACATGGACGGAGACAACGATTAAAATATTTATTAATAAGTCAATTAAATATTATATCACAAAACAAACAAAAAGTCAACTCTTTTTTATTTAGATTTTTTAATTTTTTTCAACAAAAAAATTTAATCCAGAGGGAGAGCGATAGCCGCATGTATTTGTCTCGCATTTTCAACTCCTTGAACGTGTCTATGCAGGAACAGCATATGGCCGAATTGCTGGAATTGAATGAGAAGACCAAGGATTTTGGCCTGGTTCTGACTCCGCAGGACGTTGAACTGATGTTGGCGGCGAGAAACCAGGTCCTGTACGGCTGCGGGCGGGTGGAATTGAGCATCGAAGTGACGAAGGAGCTTATCGAGGTATTCTCGGCGTCTTCGTTCATCCGGCAGGAGAACTATGCGGATACCCTGAATGAGCTGCATGAGATTTTTTATTATTTGAAAAATGAAACCGAAGACAGAATCAGCGATATGAAGCTCATCCATAAGATGAAGGAAGTGTTCGAAGAGGATTGCGAGGGCTCCTTGGACTTGTTGAAAGGCAGACTCGAAGAGTATGCCGAGGAGTTCCGAAGGGAATTGCAGAAGAACGAGTCTTTACTTGAAGGAGAAGATGACTGTTGGGATCTGAACATTTAAACGGTAGGCGCGAGTTGACAGTCCAGGGCAGTATTCGCAAATCTCGGCTGCAGCGAAACCAATATACGATCTCTTTAATGAACGAAGGCTTGCGGGCAGGGCTGCTGACGAGTCAGGAAATAATGCGCATTCAGCAGGCATTGATGCAAATCCTGCAGGAGCTGATCGGGAAATACACCCTAGGCGAAAGCACTTCGGTTACCACAGAAACAGCCGAAAGCATCCTGACCTCCATCATGTATGCGGCAGACGCGTATCTGTTCAGCTTCGAGGAGCCGGAAAAGGCGATCACGCATCTCAAAACGATTGAAGTTCGCCAAATCTATGAAAGAGGCGTGGGAAAGGTCAGTCAATGTTTTGAAGAGACTAAACTGCTATATAAGGAAATCGCTGCTAATAAGCTGAAGGTTCCAGTCGATGCCTATAACATGACTATCGACGAATCCCTGCCTATCTTTCTCAGGAAATACGGCATTATCTTCGATGCCCACAATACGATGGCCAGCATCGATTATCCGCTTGCTGTCGATGACACACGGCTTCAGGGCGTTTTCTATATCAAGCAGTACCTGGAACGGTTGAAGATGGAGACCGGGTTTTGCGCTATGTTCGATCAGCAGGAGCTGTCGGATTTGTTGGTCCGCTACGGCAGGGAATGCAGATTTGACTACCGAATCGAGTTGTTCAATATGTTTGAGCTCGTGCTGAACAATGCGATATTCTCGGTTGTATCAGGGGGAGGCTCCGATCATATCCGTATTTCCGAGAGTCAATACGGTCGGTTAGAACAGCAATTCATGAACCTCACTGAACTGCAAATTCGCTCCGTCATCTCCGATGCGATGGAAAGGCTTCAGCAGCAATTGCCGATTCATTCGCAACTGAAAGCGTATATGGACGGGTGCAAGGAAAACCTCGTTCAGCGAGTGGCGAATGCCGCAAAGCACAACAGCTTGCGGACTTTCATTATTACGGCAAGGGAGGCGGGAGCGAAGTCCATTGTCATTTCCTTCAACGAAGAGGACAGAATGAGCGATGTCCGATTAAGAAGGCTGCTGTATGAGATTATGGCATGCGAGAGGAAGGAGGACAAAGTCAAGCTGATCTTATCAAGCTTTCACTCGTTCCATGACTACCTCGATATGCTGGAGTCGGATTGCTTGTACGGCGATGAGTATGATGCCCTTTTCCACGCGTTTGGCGATATGGAGCTGGCTATTCTGGCAAAAATCGTTTTCTATGAAGAGCTGCGAAGCGAGTCTCTTGGTTTGCCGTCCATACTGTTATTGGAGCATGAGTATCCGATGGAGTGGCAAATGCAATTTGTCCGGTGTCTGCAGGGGATGAGCCGGGAGCGGCTGCAAGCCGTCGAAAAGTATATCAATGAGATCGACTATGAACAAATGAAATTCCATTGATCGGTAAAATACGCCCCTGCCATGAAGTCCGGCAGGGGCGTCGCTATGTTTAAGACGGCTTGATCGTGATCGTATATTTGTTCAGTATCGATCCTACCGAAAGATACAGCGTAAACGAAGATACCGTTCTCTTCGAAGGGCTCTTCTGATTGTAAGTCACGATAAAGGTTGCAGGATCGATCGAGATTTCATCCTGCTGAGCGGCTATAGTCGTCGTATACACGATATCGGTGATGAACGCCTGAAAGCCGATCAGGTTGTTGAGCACCGTAATCTGATCCGCGTTGGCGTTGCTGGTAATGTTCCCGTAACTCGTCTTGAGCTGTATTTCGGTGAGCAGCGAGTTCCATACCGGCTTGCCGTTGATGACAGTGTTGAACGCGACGGTGCCGCCCTTGGTGCCGAACTGCGAAAATGCCGCCCCGTTAAACACGTCGACAACGCTGTTTTTCACGATGGCATCGGTCGTCGCGATGCCGCCGAGCGGCGTGTCGTACACGACCTTCAAGTTCGCTGTTCCCGCTTCGAGGCCGATAATTTTGCCGACGGTTTTGGAGCTGATGCCGGTGGCGACGGCCCGCGGGTTGTCGGAAATGACCGCCCGGATCGGCAGGTTTTGGATGACGTCCGTACCTGTGCTGTCTTTGCCGTTGACCGTAACCGTCTGCTGAAACGCTGATCCGTAGTAGTTGAACGCATAGGTCGCATTCAACACGCTGGAAGTAATGCCCAAATCGTTGAGCGTTTTGCCTGTAGCCAAAAGAGGGCCGCTGCCGCTCGGCGCAGCATAATAAGTCAAGTTCGCGTCCGCTATGTTCTTGACGTCGGCCGTAGCCGAATCGGAGCTCAATATTTGTAAAATATTTCCACTATTGTCAACCTGAACGAGCGAAGCGGTCAATTTGTAGCTGCCCGTCAGCATCGTGGAAGGGATGAAGTACAGAGCGGGATTCGTCCCGTTCGTCGTCATCGTATTAATTTCCCGCAAAACCGTCGGGTTCGCATCGGTAACGAGCGCAGGATATGTCGAGCCGCTCTTATAGGAGACGCTGGCGACCGCTCCCGTGGTGCCGCTTATTTTTTCCAGCTTCAACTGCACTTTGTAGTCGGCGCGGTTCGTCGTGTATTCGGTGCCGGTTTGATCGTAAATGATGAACTGCGCCTTGGGCATCGTCGTCCCGGTGCTCGAAAAAGCGGTGCCTAATCCGTTCAGCGCCAAAAGATTTTGCACGACGTTGTTCGTGTCCAGCTTAATCGTGTCCGGCCGGCGGGCAGCCAGGATGTTGACGGGATACGAAATCGTCTGATCGACGCCTTTCAGCCGGACATTGATCGCGCCGGGACCTTCGGCCGTCACCGAGCTGACGACGATGAGCCCGTCGGAAGTGACGGCAGGGCTGGCGAGCGTGAGTCCTCCCGTCGGATAGAGCGAAATTTTGCCGGTTCTCTCGAGATAGACGATTTCGGTCGTCGATAAACTGTTGTTCAGCGAATCCGTGACGGATAAACTAACCGTTTGATTCGTATCGCCGACAGTCAGCGCGGTCGTTAAAGGCCCGATTTTCACGAACGTAGGCGCTTTTGGCGTTTTCACCATAACTTTCGTTGATATTTGCTTATTGGCGTAGGTCAGGTTGACCGTTACTTCCTTGTCGCTGTCCAGATCCTGGTATGCGACCAACTGCATTTCCGGGTAGCCGTCGTTGTCAAAATCGATGAAATCGTTGGGCCCATCCATTCTGAACACATTTCCGAGCGCCCCGGTAAAAGATTTCCCGATGCCGATGTTCAAATACTGCGGATCGACGAGCCGGTTGCCGTACTGGTCAAAGGCTTTGAAAACGAGATACGCTTTGTCGCCGGCCGTGAACGAAAGCTGCCCGACGGGCATTTTCAAATTGCTTGACGGATCGCCCAGCTCGACTTTCTTGATCTGAGGCGTATCGCCGACAGTAAACGTTTTGTTCGCGGAAACGAATCCGGTCTTTTCAAACAAGTAGACAAAAACGGAAGCGTTCGGATTTTCATTGCTCAAATCGAGGCCGATGGTGTTGCTGCCCGTATATAGGGTCGCTGAAACATTTTTTTGCGCTGTCGCCTTAACGCTCAAATTGCTTGCCAGCAGCGGCATCGTTTCGCCGTATTGGTTGTACGCTTTGTACTCGATGATCGTCTTCGCTCTGGGCAGCTTCTCAGTCGCGGTGACGAGCTCCAGTTTGGTCAGCCGTTCGTTCTCCGGCTTGAATGTCATCGTGCCGTTCGCAACATCTACTCCGGACAAAGCGATATGGTAGGTACCGGTCGTGAAGGCGTCGTCCATATCGAGCGTTGCGATCGTATTGTCATCCGACCAATTGACGCCGCCTGTAAATACTTGCGGCTTGTTGTCGGAGTTCAGGAAGCCGTCTTTTGTAACGGTCAGAACGGCTTTGTCGATATCCACGTCGCGATTCAACTTCACGGACAATTTGCTTCTGCCAATCGCTTTCAGCTCGGCAATGGAAGCTTTGGCCGGCTTCGCCGTCGTTACATGAAGCTGTAGCGCCGCATAAGAGGCTAGAGCCAGCGTTTTCCGGGTAACGGCGTCCCGGCCGCCGATCCTGCCGTTTTGTCTGGTCAATAGCTTTTGCTTGATCGCGAAAGCGGCATAGCTCTTGTACGCATCGTCTACCGTCTCGTCCTTGAGGGCGGCGGTGCTTTTGGCCTTGTCATCCAGGCCGAGCCCTTTGATGAGCAGCACCGCGAGCTCCTGGCGCGACACGATCCCGGCCGGATTGAAGATGCCGTCCGCGTCCGGCGCGAGACCCGCATTTCTCAAAGCTTCGATATAAGGACGCGCCGGGTCATTGTAATTGACGTCTTTGAAAAACGACGCCGTGCCCGCTCTGTCAATGCTCAAGCCGAGCACGATTGCGGCGGCTTTTGCCATTTGCGCGCGGGTAATCCTGTCATCCGCGCCGAATACGTCGGCCGATGCCGCATCGAGCGCGTTCAGCCCCAGCAAGGCGGCGATTTTTTTTCTGTCGTCCGCCTTAAAGCTTTTCAAATCGCTGAATTGATCGGCCAAATACGTTACCGAAGTTACCGATGATTCCTCGGAAGACGACGATTCTTCTTTCGTCTGCGTTGGTCGCGAAGCAGCTTCTTCCGCATTGGCGAAAGGGGCTATGCAGCAGCACAGCATCGCAAACAATACTAGCAGCGCTATTTTTTTGTTCATTCGATGCACCTCCCGATCCATAAGTGTTTACCAAAAAATAAAACGCTTCCATTTTTTTCGGAACATTTCTTTTTCTCTAGTCGATTCAGCCCACCCTCTCTAATAATGTGCCTTTCATAGATTAACTTTATTACAAAAAAGCGAACGCATCATAGGGTGGTTTATGCATCTTTATAGGTTGTTTAATTCATCCTGGCGGGAGAATCGGCGGGCTTTTCGGCGGCGTCGAACCCGCTAATTCGCTACGGTTTGGGGGGCTTCAGCACGACTCTGCCTTCCTCCAGCGTAACCTCGACTTTATTCGTCCGCTTCGCTCCGATCGCCTCCAAATAGCTTGCCGGGATTTGCAGCCTGCCGGCCTGGTCCAGCACCGCGTACTCGACCTGAGCCTCCTCCTCCCGCTCCCCGGATTGCTGCTCCGCGTCCGGCGCTCCCGGCTCATGCGGCTTGCGCCGCAAAATTTCCGAAGACGTCCGGCCGTCTCGGATGGCGACTACCCGGTCTACCTTTTTGGCCAGCATCGGGTCGTGCGTGACGATAACGACCGTAATCCCCAAGGTGCCGGACAACTGGCGGAACAAGCCGAGTATTTGATTCGCCATGTGCGTGTCAACCGAACCGGTCGGCTCGTCGGCAAGCAGCAGCTTCGGGTGATTCGCCAGCGCGATCGCGATCGCTACGCGCTGCTGCTCGCCGCCCGAAAGCTGGTTCAATTTGTTGTTTCGGCGGTGTCCGAGACCGACGGCTTCCAGCAGTTCGAGCGCCCTTTCCCGTTTGCGCCTGCCCCGCAGCAGGATCGGCAGCTCGACATTTTCGAGCGCGGTCAAATACGGAATCAAATTGCGCGCGTTGTTTTGCCACACAAAACCGACCGATTCCCGCTTGTATTTGACGAGGTCTTTCTCGGCCATATGGAGCAAATCTTTGCCGTCCACGATCAGACGGCCGGCCGAAGGGCGGTCCAGCCCGCCCAGCATGTTAAGCAGCGTCGACTTGCCGCTGCCGCTGTTGCCGATAATCGCCATCAGCTCGCCCGCTTCGACGTGCAAATCAAGCCCTTGCAAGGCGACGACTTCCAAATCGGCGATTTTATAAATTTTGACCAAGTTTTCGCAATGGATCATGTTAATCCTCCCCGAGCTTGACTGCCTGATGAATCCGGATCCGCGAAACGATACGCCCCAGCACGGCAAGCCCGATCGCGATCATGACGGCAACGATCGCATACAGCCGCTCGCGGTCGCGCGGATCGAACGTCACCTGAAACGGCGGCACCTGCGTGCCCGGATCGAATGACAAGCCGAATAGCGGCACGAACAAATAGCTGGCAAGATTGCCGGTCAACATCCCGATCGCAATGGCCGCACCGGAAATCATCGCCTGCTCGCCGGCAAGCATCATGATCAACTGCGGGACGGAGACGCCCATCGCGCGAAAAATGCCGTACTGCAGCGTCCTGGCGGACAGCGACAGCACCCAGTACAACAAAAACCCGAAGAAGCAGACAAGAATCGAGATCAAAAATCCAAGCGTCATGACTCCGTTAATCGCCAGCTGAAAAGGGTCCTTGATCGCTTTAATCTGTTCTTGCTTCGCGTCGGTCAACGCTTCGATTTCGTAACCGTGGCCGGCGACCGCCTGATACACGGCCGTGCTGCTCGCCTGCGGCTTCAGCTTCAGCCATACCTCGTACGGTTCCAGCGCGATGTTGTTCTGGATGTAGCTCAAATGGCCGACGACAAGCATCGGCTTCTTCACTTTCGTCACAGTCCCCTGCTTGGTCGTGACCGACTCCGTATCGTTCGCCCCGGGATTCGGATTCCAGGACGGCCAATAGTCGACGATCCCGAATACGGTGAACGAGGCCGGCTCGACGTTCGGCCAGCCTACGGCAATCGTATCGCCAGGTTTCACGCCGTACGTTTCGGCAACCGATCTGGAGATCAGGACAGCGGACGGATTGCGGGCGATCAGGTTCAAATAGCTGTTGATATGGTAGTTCAGCAAACGATCGCGCATCCAGGCGGTTTCCCCGAAATCTTTCGTATCGATGCCCATCAGCTCGACGGAAGCGCTCGTCTTGCCTTTGGCGAGCAGTGCATTTTTTTTGACGAACACTTTGGCGGCATGCTCCACGCCCGGAAACTGCGTGAACGGCAAAAAGGACGGCTCGCTGTACTGCACCCTCTTGGGCCGGCCGGAGGAGGCATCGCCGGAAGAATCGCCGGCGGAATCGGCCGCACCGCCGTCGCCGTCAAGACCGAACAAGATGGCCGGCGGCGCATCGTTCTCCCAATGGATTTGCATCGTGATATCGGCGCCGGCGGCGTAACGGATTTTATCGGCCGTATTCTGATTGATCGTCCGTGTAGCGCTGGCGCTGAACAGCCCTGTGGCGATCGTAATCACGAGGAACACCATAATAAACTGGTATTGGATAATCGAACGGCTCACATGGATCAACGTCGCATATATGGCAGGGGGCCACCAACGCCGGCCCGCTCCGTACAATAACCGCACGCACCACGGATACAACCGCAGCACCAGCAAGCCGAGCCCCAAAATAAACAAGGCCGGAATGAGAAACAAAAGCGGATCAACGCGCAAATCCGCGGACTTCAGGCCGAGCGTCAGCATGTCCTTGACGCGGGCTTTATAGTTATACAGCCCATACAGGGAAATTCCGAGCAGCATGATATCGATAAAAAATTTATGCCAAAAAGAGCTTTTCTGAAACCGCGCCGACTGCTGCTTGTGTCCGACAATCGTAACCCTCGTCGCGAGGATTACGGGAATCAGCGTCATGACGAGCGAGGCGCCGATCGCGATCAAAGCGTACAGATACGCATCCCGGTTCAGACCGGCTTCAAGCCGGGCGCGCTGCACGAACTCAAGAAATCCGCTGGAAGCCCCGAGCAGCTTCGTAAGCAGAAGGCCTACGTAAGGGCCGGCGGCAAAAGCGATCGCGCCGAGCACCAGGCCTTCGGCGACATAGCTGAGAATAATTTGCCGGCGGCTCGCTCCCCGGCTGCGCAGCACGGCGATTTCGGTTTTTTGGCGTTCCGCAATCAGGTTGGCGACCATGTACAAGTAAAAGGCCAGCATCAGCATTACCGGAACGTTGAGCGACCATAGCATGAGCCGCAGCCGGCTCTCTTTCACGTAGTAATTTTCCAAAGTTTGCAGCGCCGGAACGTTTTTGTTGTGCGAATCGTAATGCGCGTCCATATACGTGTCGATCGCATAGTCGTTATTCAGGAAGACATCGGCGGAAGCGAGCGTCAGCTTCGTATAATCGAGCGCGAAATACCAATAACCGGACTGGAGATGCAGACTGCCGGCTTCCGTAATCTCTTTTTCGAACAAATTGAAATCGATCAAAAAGCTGTTTTTGTAGCTGCTCGTATGATTGTACCAATAGATGTCCGTAAAATCTTTGCGTTCGAACACGCCGACGGCTTTGATCCGCACCGGCTGCTTCAAGCTCGCATCGTCGATGACAAACTCGGTGCCGAGCACCATGTCCAGCTCCGTCAGCGCTTCCGGCGGGACAAGAGCTTCGTACACGCCGTTCATCGGCTCTTTCGCCGGAAGGCGGCCGTCCACGAGCCGAATATGGTCCTCCATGCCGTCAATGGCGGAAATATCCGCCGACCGCTGGACGTACATATCGACTTTATCGGGCTCGGCCGGGGTTAAACCGTAGCGCTGCGTAGCCCTTTCGCGAACGAAATGCTGCACGGGCACGCCAAATCGGCCGGCGGATTTTTGCAAAAAACGGTCCGTTTCCGCTATTTGATCCCGCTTCTGCTGCTCTTGCTCGGACAGTGCGGCCGACAGCCAATAGATGCCGGGGTATTGATTGCTGCCGAGCTGCAGCTGCTGCATCTCCTGAATCAACAGCCGCTGCAAGATGGCATTCGTATAAATGGGCATGCTGCTCGTCAGGGCGACGGACAATACCAGACCGAACAGCAGGCTGAGCTCGAGCCATTTATTGTTGATCATTTTGCGCAAGATCATGATAAATAACGCCAATCTCTTAGCCCCCTAGTTATTCAAAATAACCTGCTGCCCTTCGCTGATCCCTTTCCGGACTTCCACTTCCGTTGCCGCCACAATGCCTTTCTCGATATCGACCTCTTTGCGGCTTTCGCCATCGAGAATTTGCACGTAATCGCGACCCATGTAGCTGCGCAGCCCGGCTCTTGGAATGACCAGCACCTGATCCCTCGCCTGGGTCACGATCGTAATATCGGCCTGGCTTCCGATCGCAATATCAGGCGGCAGTCCCTGCACCTTGATATAAATGGCTTTGGCGTTTTTATCCTGAACCGTTTTGTTGCTGTTAGGCGGAGCGGTGAGCGGCGTCTGGACGACTTTCCCGGCAAAAATTTTGTCTTTGATTTTTACTTTGACATCCATGTTCACTTCGACGCCCGCCAAATCGTTCTGGCCCGCAGCGGTATAAATCAACTGCAGCGCCGCCGGGTCGGAAAGCGTTATCAATTGCTTGTAGGCGGTCACTTGATCGCCGGGCTGAATCGTGTCGATAAACGTGACGACCCCGTCGATCGTGGCCGCAAGCCTCGTGTTCCGCAGCTGATCCTGCAGCGATTTGAGCTGCAATTGGGCGCTTTCCATATCCAGCAGTTTCAGACGGACGTCGGGATCGTCGGCGCCCTTCTCCATCGTAGCTTGCTGCAGCGATATTTTGAGCTTTTCCATGGAAATTTGCTGCAGCTTGATTTTCGTATCAAGATCGGACGTTTCCGTTGTGGCGACAACATCCCCGGCCTTGACGGCGTCGCCCAGCTTCACATTCAGCTTGGTCAACCGGCCTCCGGATTCCGAATAATACAAATAATCCGTTTTGTCCGAGGCGAACGTCGCGACGCCCGTAATTTGCTGGGTAATATTCGCACGCTTCACGGTATAGAGGCTTAAAGTTTCCTTGGTCGGTTCGATCAGCGGAGGCTTCATCTCCGCCTCTTCGACGGGAAGCAGGGAGCATCCCGACAGCAGCGCCGCCATACAGCAAATTCCGAGCGCAGGCAGCCATATTTTGTTAAGTCGCTTCGGCAATTTGGCCATCCTCCAGTGCATAAACAAGATCGGCAACGCCCATAATCGCCGGATCATGCGTAGTTAGAATAATGGTCATTCCTTCGCTTTGCACCAAATTTTTAAAAACATGCATCACTTGCATCCCCATCTTGCTGTCGAGCTCTGCGGTCGGCTCATCGGCCAAAATCAAAGTCGGCCTGTGCGCGATAGCTCTGGCGATCGCCACCCGCTGCTGCTCGCCGCCGGACATTTCGAAAGGCCTGTGCTTCATTCTCGCCTGCAGCCCGACGTATTCGAGCGCGCTTTCCGCGTAGGACTTGAACAGCGACGATTTCACGCCGGCGACCCGCAAGCCGAATTCCACATTTTCGTAAGCCGTCATCAGCGGAACAAGTCCGAACGATTGGAAAATGAGCCCCATTCGGGCGCGCCGCAACTGATTGCGCTTGTTCTCGGGCCATCGGCCGATTTCGTCCCCGTCAAAATAAACCCGGCCCTCCGTCGGTCTGTCCAGCGCGCCCAATATGTTAATGAGCGTCGTTTTGCCGGAGCCCGACCGCCCTCTCAGGGCGACAAGCTTTTGGGCCGGTATCGACAGGCTCGCTCCCCGCAAAGCGTGAACCGCGCCGGAGCCGCGTCCGAACACCCTCGTGACGCTCTCCGCCCTGACAAGATGCCCGGAGCCCGGCAAGCTCTGCTGCGAAATCATATGCATCCACGCTCCTTCCGGTTCAATTTCGGCGATCCGCTTGTTTCAACAAAAGAAAGGGCTGGCCCTTCAGCAGCTCATGCTACTTGTGGGACAGCCCCGCCGGCCGGATTCGGAAACATTAACCGTTTTGCAGCGTCCAAAGAACGATCGCGTCGAAAAGTTTCCATGCATTTTCAGTCGCAGTCGTTACGCCCGAACCTGTACTATCGTAACTCACGGTAGTTCTGTCGTAGAAGAAGAACGAGATGCGCGCTTTCACCTCATACCCGCTGTCCGAATGCGAGCCTTTATTGTAATAATAAATGGCCGCTTCATCGCTTTTGCCGGGAACCGTAGCCACTTTCACCGCTTCTTTGCCGGGCTTGCCGTATTGAATCCAGGCTGTCGATTTGGCATCGGCCAAAATTTGCACATCGCCCGAGAATCCGGCTGCTGCCTTTTCTTTAGGGTCCGCGATGGTAAGCGATTTGATGTTGTATTCTCTGTAGGACTCGTTGGAAGCAAGGCTAAGGCCCGTCATGCCCTGATGCTTCAAATATACGGTCGGAATGGCGACATCTTTCAAAAGACCGCTTTTCAAATATTTTTCGTTGACGGCGCTGCTGACGATGATCAGATCGTAACCGTCCGCTTTTTCCGTTTTGAACTTGTCGCAGGCAATATTAGTAACCCGGAAGCCCAAATCCTTCAACCGGTTGACGATCGAATTATCGGCGGGCACTTCTTTAGCCAGGTCTTTCAGCGACTGCACGGTGATGAAAAGCAGCTTTTTCCCCTGCGGAGAGATGTCTCCGCTTTTCGGCGGCTGTGTCGGCTCCGGCTTCGTCGTCGGCGTTGCGGATGTGCCGCCGCCAGATGTGCCCGGCTCCGCCCCGCCGTCATCGTTGCCGTCAAAAATTTGCTTGGCTGCATAAGCGGCCAGAGCCAGCATTTTCCGCGTTGCGGACGACTTGCCTCCGAACGTGCTGCCCGTTTGGTTCGTCAGCAGCTTCTTCTCGAGCGCAAGCGCGACATAGCCTTTGGCCCAATCGTCCACGGTTTTGTCGCCCGTCGGCTCCGCCTGCTGCGCATCTTCATCGAGACCGAGTCCGCGGATGAGGAACGCCGCAAGCTCCTGGCGCGACACCGGGCCTGACGGATTGTACATTTTGCCGCTGGAATCGGAGCCGTTCGTAAGCCCCGCTTTTTTCAGCGCCTCAATATAGGGCAGCGCATAAGAGTTCGCCGGGTCGTCGGCGCTGACGTCCGAGAACGAAGAGGTTGTGAGCGTATCGTCGACATCCAGCTGAAAAATGATGGCGGCGACTTTGGCGAACTGGGCGCGGTTCATTTTGGCGTCGAGACCGAACGTATCGTCCGTCAGGCCGCTAAATACGCCGGCCTTGATCAGCGCGTCGAATTTGTCCTTGACCTCTTGCGAAAGATCTTTCAAATCCTCAAAATTGTCTACGGATTTGACTGCCGCTTTTGTGTCCGAACCGCTTTCCGCCGCAAATGTGAGCGGTATCAAAGATAAGAATAAGAGCATTATCGCCAAAAGCGAGGAAACATATCTCTTCATTCCAGGCACCTTCCTTTATGAATTTGTAAAATGATTGCGCTATCCTTACTGTAATACGAATTTGCCGGCCGATTATAGGCGCTTTATCTCACGTTTATAGGTTAATTGCTCCAAATACGGGACAGCCTTTTCGCGAACGAACGGGTACGGGTATGTGCGGCTATTTGCCGCCCGCAGCCTGTTCCACTTCCTTCTTGCCCGCTTTTATCGTCTCGATCGCTTTGGTCGTCTGCTCTTCGACCATGCGCAGCGCCGTCACGGAATCTTTGGACTCGCTGAAAATGAGCGGCTGGAACACGCCTTGCACGACCGCATCGTACCAGACCAGACCTGCGGCACGCGCCGCCGGGGGATTCGCGTTTTTGCCGTAAAAAATCGATTGCACGCGCTTGCCCTTCATTTGCGGCAAATTTTGCCCGAATGCGGCTTTGACCGCCTCGCTTTCCAATGGTCCGATCACGCCTTCTTTCGCCATCTCGATCTGATGCTCTTCGGAAAGCAGCGCGACCATCACCTGAAAGGCAAGCTCTTTTTTCGTCGACTGCTTCGTTATGTACATCGAATACACATTCGGCTGATACTTCGTATTCGGCGCATCGCTGAAGGAAGGAACGGAGGCGATATCGAAGTTCAAGCTCTTGTTCTGATCGTTAAATTTGACCAGATGATCGCTCACCGTGGCGACGGCCATCGCAATATTCGGTTTTGACGCAAACGTCTCGACGGTGTCGAATTGATTGGCGGGAATTTCGTAGAACCTTCTCAGATTGTCTACGAGCTTTTTCCATCCGGGCGCGCTCATGTCGCCCTTATCCGCCGTCCGGCTCAAAGGCGAGAGCGAATACTGGTTATAGTTCATATACTGGCCGGGATTTTGCGAAAAGCCTTTGTAGGTCGTTTCGCCGTCCACCCTCGTCAGTTTTTTGGCCAACTCGTAAATCTCGTCATAGGTCATGCCGTCTTTCGGATAGTCGACGCCGAATTTATCGAAAATGTCTTTGTTGTAAAACAAAGCATAATCGTTATTGTAAAACGGCAGGCCGTATATGTTGCCGTCCGGCGTCAAATTGCTCATTTGCGCCATAAAGGCGGGATTCAATTTGCCCGTGTCAAAATTGTACTTTTTGATCAGACCGGAAATATCGTACTGCAGATCGTTGTCGATGATGTACCTGTGCACGTTCATTCGCGTGTCGTCCATGATGATGTCGGGGATCGTGCCGGCTGCGATCAAGTCCTTGTACTGTCGGCCGGGATTGTCCCATGCGACGTGTTTGACCGTAATATCGGGAAATTTCTTTTTGATAAAATCGCCGATCTGCTTTTGAAAAATGTCTTCTTTGGCATAGTAAGCCGGCCATACCGTATAAATAAACAGTTCGTTGTCCGGCGACTTGGCTGCGGGCGGATGCTGGCCGTCCGTCCCGCCGGGTTTGGCGTTCGGGACCGGTTCCGCCGTACAGCCGGCAAACAGCGCAAGCGATAAAGCCATCGCGGAAAATCGCTTCAGATTCCTCAGATGCCTGATCATCGATCAACATCCTTTCCTCGTACAAGGTTTCTTAACCGTTCTGCAGCGTCCACAAAACGATATTGTCCCAAAGCTTCCATCCGGCGTCCGTCGAATTATCCTGCATACCGTTGCTCCAATAGTAGAACGATATGCGCGCTTTCACCTCATAACCGTTATCGGCCTTCGAGCCCTTGTCGTAATAATAAAGAGCGGCCTTCTTGCTGTCCCCGGGAACGGTGGCGATCACCTTGGCTTCCTTGCCCGGCAGCCCGTAACCGATGCCGAACCTTTCGCCGGCTTCTTTAAACACATCGACGGTGCCCGATAAGCCGCCAGCAATCTTGTGCTTGCTGTCGACGATGTCGACCGCCTTCATATTTTTGACGACTGCGCCTTCCTCAAGGGACGTCAAGCCGAGGTAAAACATGCCGTGGCTTTTGACGTACAACGTCGGTATCGCCACATTTTTCATAACCCCGTCCTTCAAAAATTTCGAGTTCGTCGTCTGGCTGAAATACAGGAAATCATACCCTTTGGTTTCATCGGCGGTGAAATCCCGGTCGCCGAGTCTCGTAACCTGGAAGCCCATACCTTTCAAACGGTTTTCAATGGCCACATCTTCTGCGGGCACAGGGTCTTGATCCCTGCCGACGAACAGCAGCTTTTTCCCTTTGGGCGAAATTTCGGGCTGCGGCGCTGCCGTCGGCGTATCGTCGGCGGGTTTAACCGTCGCTGCGGCCGCAGGCGCAGCCGAAGGCTTCGCCGAGTCCGCTGCAGGCGCAGGTGCTGCGGACGTCTTCGGCGCGTCCGACGACGGCGCCGACGAGGCGGACGCCTGCGGCGTACCCGACGGCGCTGTCGAGGCGCTCGCCTGCGGTGTAGCCGACGACGCTGTCGAAGCGCTCGCCTGCGGCGTATTCGCCGGCGAAGACGAGGCGCTTGCCTGCGGCGTATTCGCCGGCGGTGCGGCGCTCGATTCCGCGCCCGTATTGGCCCCGGAGCAGGCGGCGATGGCAAATGTCATCCACGCGATAACGAGTAACGTGAGCATACGTTTCATGAAACTGACTCCTCCTGCCATAACTGTTTACTGAGCGGCTTTCTCGGTTTGAATTCCTTTGGTCGTCTGCTCCTCGATCATCCGCAGCGCGGTCATGGAATCTTTCGATTCCCCGAAAATAAGCGGAGCGAACACGTTATGCAGCGGTGCGTCGATATAGGTTAAGCCTGCGGCGCGCGCTGCCGGCGGCATGGCGTTTTTGCCGTAGAAGATCGACTGGACGTGCTTGCCCTGCATTTGCGGCAAGTTTTTGCCGAACGCTTCCTGCACTTTTTGCGTTTGCAGCGGGCCGATAATCCCTTCTTTGGCGAAATTGATTTGCATTTCTTCGGAGAGCAGGTACTGGATCACCTGGAACGCCTGATCTTTTTTGGTCGATTGCTTGGTGATGTACGCCGCATACATGTTCGGCTGCGCCTTGACGCCCGGAGCGTCGGCAAACGAAGGCATGGCGGCGATATCGAAATTCAGGTTTTTGTTCTGTTCGTACCATTGGACGATTTTTTCCGACACGTGGACGGACATCGCCATTTTCCCTTTCGGGAAATCGTCGACCGAAGTGAACTGATTCGCCGGAATTTCGTAGAAACGCCGCAAATTGTCAACTTCCTTTTTCCAGCCCGGAGTCGTCAGCTCCGCCTTATCTTCCGTCAAACTGAGCGGAGACTGCGAAAGCTGGTTATAGGTCATGTACAGCCCCGGATGCTGCTGGTAGCCTTTGTACGTGTTTTCCCCGTCAACGCGCGTCAGCTTTTTGGCCAATTCGTAAATTTCGTCATAGGTCATGCCGTCCTTCGGATACTCGACCCCGAACTTATCGAAAATATCCTTGTTGTAAAACAGCACGAAATCGCTTAACTGGAACGGCAGGCCGTAAATTTTGCCCTCGGGAGTCACATTTTTCATTTGCGCCATCGAGGCCGGCTCCAGCTTGCTGGTGTCGAAATTGTACTTTTTGATCAGGTCGGTCATATCATACTGGAGATCGTTTTTCAAAATATATCGCTGCAAATTCATGCGCGAATTATCGATGACAATGTCGGGGATCGTTCCGGCCGCGATCAAATCCTTGTACTGTCTGCCCGGGTTATCCCACTGCACGTGCTTGAACGTAAGCTCGGGAAACTTTTTCTTCAAATATTGCCCGACCTGCTTTTCCCAAATGTCCTCTTTGGCGTAAAAAGACGGGTATACCGTATAGATGAATATTTCGTTATCCGGAGATTTCTTCGCGTCGGGTGTTGGCGCTGCGGTCGGCGACGTGCAGCCTGCCATAATCGCTGCCGCCGCAGCCAGCAGCAAAGATGCTTTCAAAAGCTTTTTCATGTTTCCTTACAACCTCCCTTTTGATTGGTCCAAGCAACATATGGCCACAGCGATGTAAACGCTTATATTTTTGTACCCTTACTTTATTATGGATGGAAGACGTTTGCATTAGGGCGGTGCTTGCTTATTATAGGTTGTTTATCGCATCTTTCCCCGGGAGCCGGCCCGGATGCTACTTCTTCTCGGTCGCCCAGCGGACGGCGGCATCGAAGAGCTTCCACCCGTTGTCGGTCTGATTGATTTCTTCGCCTTCCATTAAGTAGAAGAACACTTCCCGCGCCGCCACCGGCTCGCCCTTGACGTTCGTCGCGCCTTTGTCGTAAGCGAAAATCGTCGCTTTCTGATCGTCGTTCGGCACGGTTGCCACGACAATCGCCTCTTTGCCGGGTGTCGCGTAGCTCATTTTGCCGTTCTCCTTGTAAACGTCCACTTGGCTGTCCAGTCCCGCTGCCAGCGGATGCTTGGCGTTCACGATCTGAATCGTCTTGGCCGCTTCCGGCCCCTGCAGCTTGCCGTTCGCGTCGACATCCGTCATCCCCGTATCGCCGGACACCTGCGGCTCGTCATAGATGACCGGCACCGCCGTTTTCACGAACATATCCTTGATTTTCCCGGAGTTGACGGATTCGCTGACAAAGATAAGCGTGCAGCCCTTCGCCTGCTCCGCCTTCACTTCCTTATCGGATACGATCGTGATATCCATGCCGTGCGTCTGTCTCAGACGTTTGGCCACAATGGCGTCTCCGCCGCTTTCTCTTCCGATAAAAAGCACTTTTTTTCCGCTGCTCTGCGATTTGCCGGTGCTCGTCGACGAAGGCTCGTTAGACACGGAAACCGGGCGGCTGGGCGCTGCGCTGCAAGCTGCAAGCGTGAGCGCCATGACGGCGATTACGGCCGTACCGAATAAACTTTTCATGAATCGGATTCCTCCCCGCATGATGATGGAATAGGTTACTTTTGGCCGTTTTGTGCAGCCCACTGAACAGCCGCATCCAACAGTTTCAAGCCGTCATCGGTCTGATTCATTTCCTCGCCTGCCGTTAAGTAAAAAAACACTTGCCGGGCAGCCACTTTCTCGCCCTTGATGTTGGCGGCGCCCTTCTCGTACGCGAAAACAACCGCCTCCTTGTCGTCGTCCGGGGCCGTCGCGATCGTCACGGCTTCTTTTCCTGGAATCGCGTAACCGAGCTTCCCGTCGTTTTTGTAGACCGCGATCCGGTCCTTGAATCCGGCGGCCAGCGGATGCTTGCTGCCGGCGATCTGCACGGTTTTCCCCGCGTCCACCTGCCCGTAGTCGAGCATTCCCGTCAAGCCGGCGATGCTGGCCGCCTGCGGCTTGGCGTAGACGACGGGTACTGCGGAGCGCCCAAGTTCGGCGTCGATTCTGGCGGAATTGACCGTCGGGCTAATAAACACGACGCCGAAGCCGTCCGCCTGATTCGCCTTAAACATGTTGTCGGACATATCGATGACCACATAGCCGAGCTTTTCAAAATGTTTCATGATGACCGGATCGTTCGTTCCTTCTCCTCTTTTGACATAGAGCATTTTTTTGGCGTTCGCTGCTGCGCCCGGAGAGCTCTGCACCGACTGGGAACACGCCGCCGTGACGGAAACGATCCAGACGGCGGCGAAGCATACAGCCAGCAGCCTTTTCATGCGCGAATGTTTCATGCCCGAATGCCTCCTTTCACACTTGTTTTGCCGTCTATTCGACCAGGCCGGTTCTTTCCACGCCTTCCACGAACCATCGCTGCGTGAACGTATACAGCAGCAGCGGAGGGACGATCATCAGGAACGTCGTCGACATGCGGATCGCTTCGTCCGTCACCGACGGCCCGTACGCCTCCGCCTGCTGGCGCAAGGCCGAGGCTATTTTTTCTATACCCAGCGACAACGGCGCAGTTTCAATGTCGGGAAAATACATGCTCGGCAAATAAAAGTCGTTCCAGGTCCAGATGAAGGAAAATAAAAAGACGACGAGAATGGCCGGCTTGGCCAGCGGCATCATGACCTTATAAAAAATTTTGATCACACCGGCCCCGTCAATCCGCGCCGCTTCCTCCAGCTCTTTCGGCTGCGTGGAGAAAAACTGCCGGTAAATGATGACGAACAGCGCCCCCTTCAGCCCCAGGCCGAAAAATGCCGGCACGATGATCGGATAAATCGTATTTAACAGGCCAAGCTGTCTGGCGTAAATGATGTTGGGCAAAATCGTCACCTGCATCGGCACGATAAACGTCAGCAGCAGGAAAAAAAACAGCAGCCTTTTAAAAGGGATTTTCAGGCGGGCAAACGCGTAGCCGGTCACCGCGCACGAGAACGTCTGCAGGACGGATACCGATAGAGACAGCCCGAGGCTGATTGCCAGCGCTTTCGGATATTTCATCCATTCCCACGCTTCCTGAAGGTTGCCCAAATAGATGACCCGAGGGAACCAATTGACGGCCGGATCCAGCAAGTCGTCGGCATTTTTCACCATCGTCGTCGCCATGTGCAAAATCGGCTTCAAGCAAATGTAAGCCGTATCCAGCAAAATCAGGTAAATAAACAATTTGAACAGCAGTCCTTTGTCCGCTTCCCTGCCGATAACCGCATACCGGACTCGATTCAGCAGCTCCGGCAGCGAGGAAGACGGGACGTTTTTCAATTTCAGGCGACTCATGGCCTCACCCCAGCAATCGTAGGATTGTTACGCTCTTTGCGTTTTGGTAACCCGGTTAAAGATCAGAAAAATAATGACCAGAAAGAAGCTGATGATCAGGAAGTAAATCCAGATCAATGCGCTGTACTGCCCGTA
Source organism: Paenibacillus sp. sgz302190 (assembly GCF_059820445.1). Taxonomy (NCBI): domain Bacteria; kingdom Bacillati; phylum Bacillota; class Bacilli; order Caryophanales; family Paenibacillaceae; genus Paenibacillus; species Paenibacillus sp. sgz302190. The sequence goes on along the minus strand of NZ_JBZYAO010000007.1, from coordinate 147,189 downwards.
CTCGCTTTCCCGCACCTTCGACAAAATCGGATTGGTCGGGAACGTGAACAGGTCGACGACGGTGTAGATCAAGTTGAGGAAAATGAACGGTGTCATGGCCGGCAGCGTAATTTTCCAAAACATTTCCCACGGGCCTGCGCCGTCGATGCGCGCCGCTTCGTAGGCCGAATTCGAGATCGTCTGCCGGCCGCCCAGGAAGATCAAAATTTGCACGCCGGAATACCACAATATGAGCACGAACGAATCGAGAATCGAAATGAGCGGAGCGGACCAGGTCGCAGACAAGTTGGCCTGAATCATTCCGGCGACGTTGTATTTGGACATGAAGCCGAGGTCGCCTTCGCCCTGCGTCAAAAACTCCTTGACGACCTCGCCGGTGGACAAAATGACAGGCAGGAAAAAAATCGCCCGGAAAAAGGTGCGGCCGGCAAATTTCTGGTTCAAAATAATCGCGATCAGCAGCGCGAAAATGACGATGATCGGGATCATAAACAGCGCCTGCCGCAGAAACGGCAGTAGTTGGTTGTAGAGCAGGCTCCCGTTTTCGAACAAAATGTACCGGTAATGCGTCCAGCCGATAAATCGGGTCGTCGTGCGGGTCGCCGTTATCGTCACATCCTGAAAACTCATAAACAAAGAGTAGCCGATCGGGAACGCCATAAAGAGGACAAATCCGACGAACCAAGGGGCGATGAACAGCGATCCTTCCAAATATTCCATCAGCGACGACTTTAATTTCGCTTTGCGGTTCATTTGCCGGCCCCCCCTTGAACGACGGTAAAGTTTTGCCCGGGAACGGACAGATCCCCGCTGCGGTACGGCGTCAAATTGTAGTTGACGATAATTGTTTTCCCGCCGGCGTACGTCGTTTCCTTAACCCCCGGCTCAAGCGTCCGGTGATTGACGATGAACCGGTCCTGAACGTCGCCCAGCGCCTCGTTGTACCGCTTATACTGCTCTGCGGCAAACGTTTCCCAATCCGGGTAGTAGGTGTTGTAGTAGCGCAGGCCGTATGAATTTACGTATGTTTTCGTCTCGACTTTGGTGAAAATGAAAGCGGGCGCCGCGCCGTATTCGATGTCCCGCAAAAAGTCGTGGACATCCTCCTGGCGGTTGTTCACATATTCCGACGAATACGAAATGAGGCCGTGCGAGGCGATTTGGGCAAACGGAACGGCTTCGTCCGAAAACAAATCGTACGAATCGTCGTAAACCATCGTTTTCATAAAATTGGCGTGCGACAGCACGTACATATTGGCCTTCTCGGTTTGCACGCCGCCCAGCGCCTCCTTGATGCCGCTCAGTATTCGTTCTTGAACGGTGCGGGCTTCGTCCCTCGGCGAACCGTACGCCGTGTTGTAATCGCTGAGCAGCCGCTGTCCGAGCATGCCGACGGCAAGACCGTCAACACCCAGCGCCTTAAATTGAGGCAAGTCGCGCGCGACCGCTTGTTCGATGAATTTGTAGCTGACCACAGGCGTCCGTTCCCTGTTCAGCAGCGGACTCATCGTCAGATTGCGGCCGGCCAGATTGACCATCGCGTCGAATTTCGGATCGAAGCCGCCGCCCCCCGTATTGTTCAGCGCATACTGCGCTTCCAAATAGACCGGATAGCCGAGGCTGTGGGCTTTGTCGACGAACGCCTTCATGCCTTTGTCGCCGCCGATCCGGGCATCGGCCGGGAACGTGCTGCCGAAGGAGCTGTAGCCGCCCTTCTGCCATCCCTTGAACGTCAGCGACATGTTGGGAATGCCTTTGTCGTGCAGGGAGCTTACGATTTGCGCAGCTTCATCGGCCGTAGTCAATTGGAGATAGCGGTCGGTCACGACACCTTTTTCCGAATCGGCGCCGATGAAATCCGCGTACAGCGGAATGTTCGGATTTTTAACGGCGGCTGGCTTGACCCCTTTTTCCTTCATCAAATACCCGCGGTACGTTTGGGCCATGCCGACGTAATCCGTTTGCCCGCTGTCCAGCATGTAGTAGCGGACAACACGGTCGCTGCCGAATTCCCGGTCCCGGTTGTAGTCCACGTACCCCCACGAATCGGGCACGTTCGTATTCCGCGTCGTAAACTGCAGGAAGCTCGCCCGGTAATTCATCTGCGCCCCGACCCAGTTGTAGTTGCTCAGCACGCCTGCGGGCGCGGCCACGATGTTGGCGTACTCGTCGCCTTCGTGAATAACGGCCAAAAAGCCTTTGGAACCCGACTTCATGCCGAACACCGGCATCATGATTTTGTTCCGGTTGTTGTCGATCCCCGGGAATGCGGCGTCTTTGCCGTACACCGGCTCGTCGTACATTTTGTTGACGTTGAGTTGGTTGCTTTTGAACCGCACCAGCGCCCCGGCGCCGTCAGGTATGAACATATACCCGTCCTGATCGTCCGTATATTCGGCTCCGAAGAACGGGAACGGCCTGATCCAGACGAGGCCCATTTTCGATTCCTTAATGCCGTCGCGGACAATTTTCGTCTCGACGTAGTCTTGATCGATTTTCACCTCAACCGGAATCGTGAAGCCTGTCGCCGGCAGCTCGTAAACGACGGAAAAGCCTCCGGGTATCGTCCGCACGTCTTTCACCCGCCCCCCTTCGGCGGCCAGGTTCGTCTCCTTTGCCTGCAGGACGTTTTTTGAGAAATCGACGTACTGCACCATAACGGGAGACGCCAGATGCTTTTTCCAGTTTTCGGCTATTTTCTCCTGCGGCCAATATTTCGGGTCCGGATAAGAGCGGTACATATTGCCGTTTCGTTTGTCCTCCACGATAAAATGGCCTGTCTGCGCGTCCATTTTCAGCCGCAGCGTGCCGGTTTCCGCGACGTTTTTAAAATCTTCGTCCGCCGGCAGCCGGGCGGGTGCGCCCTGCGTTTCGGCCGAGGAGCTTTGCTGTGCCGCGAATGCGACGCGATTTTCCGGCGCTTTGAACTCGATTTTCGCCCGGGTCAAGAGCAGGACGATAGCGGCCGCGATCAGGACGGTGACGATGATGGCTGTTTTGTTCGGTTTGCCGATCCGGATCATCTCAACATCACCTCCTGATACATTTGAACTAGCAGTGAAACGAAATCGCTCGTCAGCCCGAGCATAATGAAGATGAGCACACCGATCACCAGCATCGCGCACAGCGTAAGGACGATATTGACGACGGTCTCTCCGACGCTGTAATTGTGCACGTTCTGGATTTTCCAGAAGATCAGCAGAGCGATCCAGACGGTCATCGCGTTCGACGCAAAATGGAACATGGACGATTCCGACATCGTCAGAACGTTCGAGACGAAGGACAGCGGAATGCCGACGAAAATGTAAGGCACGAGCGCATAGGAGCTGCCGATGAATATGTCCTTGAACCGGCCTTCCCCCCGGTAAATCGAGCTGACCAAATAGTTGGCGACGATCCAGGCCGTCCAGACGATGAAAAACTGCGTGAACGTTGAGTAAATATCGACGAAAGTTTTGGGATTGAACGTAAAACTCGTCACAAACCGGCTGATCAGGAGCGAGCCGTATACGCCAAGCAAAATGACGCCTGCGCTCAAGTAGCTCCCCCTATTCTCATAGTGAATGGCGGAAAAGCCGTCAATCGGGTGTTTCAGCACATACAGAGCCAGCTTCAAATGGTTAAGAAAGCGGTTCTGCGTTCTTCGCCGGTTGCGCCACCTGGCGCGAAACTCGCTTTTTGCGGTGTACTTGTCGAGCAGGAAGTACGCAATTCCGCCGAACAGGAGAACGCTTGCGATCCAGGAAAAATTGCGCTGCAGCCACAGCATCCGGATTTGCCAAAAGGAATCGGAGTAGCCCTGCTGATCACCGGCTTCCTTGAACAATTGCTGAGCTTCGGCAAATTGCTCTTTTCTGAAGGCCGACTTGGCCAGCCCCAAATAGGCCGGCGCAAACTGGTCGTTCAGCCGCAGCACATCGCGCCACGGCTGTTCGCTGGCTTCGTAATTGCCCGCCAGCGTTTGCTGGTTCGCCTGGTCGACCTTTTGGCCGAACTCGGATAAGCGGAACACTTGCACGATGTTTTCCTGGTCGTCAAGGACGAACAGCTCGTTGCGGCTGTTCACGTCGAGCGCTGCCGGGCTTTTCAGCAGGCCGACCTGGGACGACCCGACAGCCGAGGCGCCGCCCCAAAAATACAGCAAGTTGCCCGATGCGTCATAATGGCTCATATATTTGTTTTGCTGGTCCACTACGATCATATTGCCGCTTTGGTCGACGGCCACGTCGATCAGCTGCGGCCCCGCTGCCGCCGGTACGGCCGGAACGTCCCACGGAGCCGTTTCCCCGAACGATTTGGACGAGCTGCGCAGCAAATTATCCCCTTTAATATTCAATTTTTTCAGTTGGTTCGATGTGGCGGTGCCGCCGGTGACCGTATACATATAGCCGTTCTTGTCCGTAGCGACGCTGTTGATCGTCTCCGGCCTTTTGGCGATCTCGTTGGCATACATTTTTTTCGTATACAGCATGCGCTTTAAAGCGTCTAACGGGGACAGCGCCGTTCGGTTGGCGCCGAAGAAGCCTTGAAATTTGCCTTCCGGGTCGAGCATGACGAGCCCTTCGTAACTGCCGTGCACGGCGATGTACAGAAAATCCCGCTCATCCACCATAACTTTGGCCGGTTCGAATACGTAAGTATCCGGAATATAACGGGATTCCGGCCGCTTGTATTCGTGCTGCAGCTTGCCGTTTTTGTCAAGCCTCAGCACTCTTTTGTTGCCCGTATCGGCGATGAAGATATCGCCTTCCTTCGTCACGAATACGCCCTCTGGCTTGCTCATCGGGCTGTCCGGCAAAGTAATGTAACGCACCAGCTGCCCCGTTTCGGTCATATGCACGATGCGGTTGTTGCCCGTGTCCGCGACGTACACTTCATTGTTCGCATCGATGAAAATATCTTTCGGATTCCGCATCGGCGAGCTGATTCGCCCTGCCTTGCCGCCGGGATCGGGCGCAGACAGATCCTCCCCGATCACGCCGAGCGGAAAGTAAGCCGGCTGAAGCCAGATCAGATTGCCCCGGCTGTCCTTCGTATACGTGGAGTATTTCACTGAGGCTTGCGCGGTCGCAGGCAGCAGTGCGGTACACAGGATCGTGAAGGAAAGGAATAGCCCCCACATCTTGTTTGTCATGCTAAAACCTCCGTTTCCGTCCCTATGTGTACAGTTTGACTTGCCCAAACAAGCCGTAAGGACGCAATTCATAAGCCGGCGTATGGTCGCTGCCTTCTTTGCGGAAAGACGCCCAACTGGTCGTCGCGGTGTCGCCGGCAGCCTGATGGAACGGGCCGAGCATATTGCGCGGACTGCCCATCACTTCGATATCGAGCCGGTTCTCCCCCTGCCGGCGGCAGTGCTTCGTCAGGTCGAGGCGGTTGGCCGCCCGCCAGGGCACATGCCCCGCCGTTTCGCCGTTCACGCGCACTTCAACCGTTACCGCGGAGTAATCGCCCAGCTCCAGCTCGACCCGGCCCGCCGCTTCGCCCCCGGCATGAAAATCAAAATGATAAATCATACTGCCGCAGTAATGGGTGTATCCCTGCTCGCACCAATCCCCGAATTGCAGCGTATCCGGTTCGACCGAGATCGCCCTCGCGGCATCGACCGCAAAATCGCCGATCAGGTAAATGTCCTCCACCTCCATCCGGTTGTCGTACCGGCAGGACAAAATCAGCTCATTCGCGCCTTCCTTCAGCCCGGCAAGCGGCACTTTGTCGAACGACCGGTCGAGAAACCAGCCCTCAGGCCGGTTCGGAACCGGCGTACCGTTCAGCTTCAAATCGTAATGTTCGGCGGATTCCACGACCAGATAGACGGTTTCCGCCGGCAGCACCGACACCTGAAACGAAAATTTAAACCGGGCCGGCGTGCCGTTCTCCGGGTGGGCGTCGTAAATCCATTTGTACCTTTGCTCCAGCCCGTTGGCGTAAACCTGCCTCATGCCCAAGCCTTCGCGGATCGCCCTTTGGGCTTGCCACACTTCCATTTCGTCCGACCACCCGCCGTTCGCTACGGCATAGGAGCAGGTGTCCAAAGTCAGCACGTTGGGCATCGAGCGCGTGAACCGGCAAACCGGCCCGAGCTCCGCCACCGCTCTGGGACCGGTTTCCGCCCTGCCGGAGTTCGCTTCCGCGGGACTCGTCTGCGAAGGCTTGTTTGTGCGCCATATGTACAGCCTGGAATCCGCCGGGCCGAACTCGGCGGCAAAATGGGCGTACCCGCCGCGCACGCTCGTTTCGACGGCGGCCGTTTCACCTGTCAGCGGCCGCCATTCTTCCATGCTTCCGGCGCCGTCGACAGCCATCGCGATGTTGGCGCGGCGTTCGTTCCCGCGGTCGTTGTTCACGACAAACAGCGCGCGGGATTCGCCCATGTCCCTCAGCATGTACAGCAGATCGGGCGTTTCCTCCGACTGCGCGTTCGTCATGCTGACCCGGCGGGGCAGGATGCGCTCCAGAGCCGCCGCCGCTTCCCCGGTGTCCCCAACGGCGGTCATGTTCGGATGATCGTAGAGCGCGGATAGCCGGTCCGACGCTCTGCCTTCGATCATCGTCGGGCGCGGGCCGACCGCCACCGCTTTTCCGCCCGCTTCGAGAAAGGCGGACAACAGCCGGAACGTGCTGTCCAGCATCGTCCGGATCTCCGGGATAACGACGACGCGGTACTCCGCCATGTTCACGGCCAATGCGCCGCCGCGAATTGCTCCCGTCTCGGCCATAATCGTCTCGTCGCCGAGATCGAAATCGTAATGCGCCCTGAGCAGCCTGCCGAGAAACGCGTTGAATTCATGGCCGAAATGATTCGTGGCCGAGACGTCCCGGTCCTTGCCGCGGGCGGGAAAGCCGTACGGCCCCGTACCGACCATGCACCAGGCCGTGGAAGCCGGATGCAGCACCAGCACGTCGCGGATCGGGCGGCCTTCCGTCAGCACCGCCGACAGCCGGGCGAAATAATCTTCCACGATGGAATTGTATTTCCACCAGCTCGTGTTGTAATTGAATACGGGAGGGTAATCCCGCTTCCTGCACCCTTTGATCGAATAGAGGGCCAGATGCTGGGACCGCAGGTTGACGCCCAGTACGAACTGAAAATCCCCGATCCATTTTTGCCCCTCGAATGTGAATCCCCAGCCCGTGCAGCCGTACGTTTCGGTGAGCACGAACTTTCTGCCGTACTGGTTCGCTACGCTGGTGCACTGCTTGACCGTGATGTATTCGTTCGTCTGTTCGTTCAGCATATCGATGCCGGGAACGTGCTGGAACCGGTAATTCGGCATGACGGCCCCACACACCCGGGTAGCGGTGCCCATATTATTTTCCCACAGGTAATGTCCCGTAAAAGCAAGACCGTTGTTCCCGCACCACTCGCCGATCTGCCCGGAGAACGATTCGCTGAACCGCTCGGTAACTGTCCGCCAATAATCGTGGCGCGCCTCGGCGGAACGCTCTCCGTTGAAAAATATGTAGGGAACGATGTCCAGCAGATCGTAACCGCGCTTTTCCCGGAAAAATGCCGGAAACGACCAGCTCCAGGGAATCCAGCCGCGGCCCGCCGTGAACTTGCAGTGGCTGTCGTGCACGCTCGGCTCGTCGGTAAACACGCCGCGGACAGTTTTGCCGAAATGGTCTCCCACTTCGCGCTTGTAGGCTTCATAGGTGATATCGATGAACGCCTGCACCGTATCCGGATTCAAATGGTCCGGCGGCGCCTCGTTGTTGAACCAGGCGCTCCGCTCGGAAATTTCCACGCGAAAGACGAGCAGCGCTTCTTCCTCCTCCCATACCCAGGCGTCATCGACGGACACCCTCTCGCAGCGGATCAAATCCCTCTCGTCGACAACTGCTTTGAACAGGGCGACGACATAATCCACATCGTCCAAAACGTACGGGCCTGACGGCCTCGCGACTTCCATCGTAAGACCTTTGGCGCGAAACGCGTCCCCGCCCCTCGCCTGCACAAGTCCCCCCGCAAAGCCGGACGGCCAGCGGTCCTCATCGTACAGCCAGGCTTGCATGCCGAGCTCTCCTGCGGCTTCCACCGTGCTCCGAACGAGGTCCATCCATTCGCTTCCCATATATACCGTTTCCAAACCGTCCCTGGAATGAATGAAAAATCCGCCCATGCCCTGTTCCTTCATTTCCCTGATCTGGCGAATCAGTTCTTCCTTTTTCAGACAATCGTTCCAGGCCCAGAACGGAAGCGACCGGTATTCGGCCGGCGGGCGGCTGAACGTTCCGCGCAATCGCTCAATGGCTTCCACTGGCATCCGCCTCCTTCGGCGCTTGGAAAATCATCACGCTTTTCGGGAGAAGCTCGATCTCGCCGCTCAGCACCAAGCCGCTCAACAGCTCTTTCCGCCCGGCGTTTCCGGCATGGAACGTTTGCGCCTGTTCGCTGTGGTTCAGGACAAAAGTGAACTGCATCCCGTCTTTTTCGCGCTGCGTCACTTCCACGCCCGGCGGCGCCTCGCACAGCGGAGCAATTCCGAGGCTGTCGCACAAAGCTTTCATCCACCGCTGCAAAAATTCGCGGTCCGGGTCCGTGGCCGCATACCACGCTTCCCCTTGGCCGAAGCGGTTGCGCGTTAGCGCCGGAGCGCCCCGGTAATAATCGCCGCCGAACTCGGCGAACGGTTCCGCGCCCTCCGGATGAACGACTTCGCATATGCATCCGCATGCGAAGGTGCCTTGCAGCCGGCCAAGCTCCCGCTTCATGACCAGCGTGTTCGTCTGCTCCGGGAACAGCGCGTCGACTTCCTCGACCCAAATGCCCAACAGGCTGCGCAGCTCGCCGGGATAGCCTCCCGCAGTCACCAGATCGTTCTCGTTGACGACTCCGCTGTAGAACGTAGTGACGAACGTTCCGCCGCTCCCGACATATTGCTCCAGCTTGCGGGCGAAGCCCGGTTTTACCATGTACAGCAGCGGCGCCGCCACCAGATCGTACTGCTGCAAATCCGTATCGGTATGGATCAAATCGACCTGTACCCGGTTGTCGTAAAACGCATCGTAATATTTTTGTATTTGCGCCACATATTTCAGATGCGCGGACGGCCCGCCGCCCAGTTCGACGGCCCACCAGTTGTCCCAGTCGAACAAAATGCCGACTCTGCTCTTCACGCGCGCATCGAGCAGCAGATTGCCCAGCCGCTGCAATTCCCCGCCGAGTCCGGCGCATTCCCTGAAGACGCGCGTATGCTCGTGGCCGGCGTGATCGATCACCGCCCCGTGAAATTTCTCGTAAGCGCCAAGCGACCGGCGCAGCTGGAAAAACATCACGGATTCGGCCCCGCGCGCTATCGCCTGATAGCTCCGCAGCCGCATGACGCCGGGCCGCTTGCCCGGGTTGACCGGCTTCCAATTGAGCACGCTCGGCGTCTGCTCCATCAGCATGAACGGGGCGCCATCCTTCAAGCCGCGCATCAGATCGTAGCGGAGCGCCATATGGCTTGCAGGCGTATCGTTTTCGGGATATATATCAAGCGCGGCGATATCCAAATATTTGGCCCATTTGAAATAGTCGAGCGGCTTGTAAGTCCCGTTGCCTTGAAAATTGGTCGTGACGACCGCATCCCGCATCACCTCTTTGATCGCGTTGTATTCGATCAGATAGCAATCCAGCCAGCTGTCCGAGTTAAAGCGGTAATAATCGAGCGTTATGCCCTGAAACGCCGTTTGGTCGGAATTGCTTCCCGACAAGCCTTCACTTAATGCGCTGGGGAGGACAATATCTTCCCAATCGTAAAAAGTGTGCCCCCAAAATCGCGTATACCAGGCTTCGTTGAGCTGCTCCAGCGTCCCGTAACGCTCCTTCAGCCATACCCGAAACGCCTTCTCGCAATTGTCGCAATAGCAGCGGACGCCGATTTCGTTGTTCACATGCCATAGCAGCAGCGCCGGATGGTTCGCGTACCGCTGCGCCAGCTTGCCGGCCATCGCCCGTGCATAATGGCGGAAGGTCGGGCTGTGCGGGCAGGAGTTGTGCCTTCTGCCGAATTTTCGTTTTTTCCCGTCATAGGTTACGGTCAACAGATCCGGGTATTTGCGCGCCATCCAGGCCGGATGCGCCGCCGTTCCCGTGCCCATGCACGCATGGATGCCGCTCTCGTGCAGCTTGTTCATCACTTCGTCCAGCCAGTCGAAGCGGTACGTCTCCTCGTCCGGCTGGTTCCACGCCCACGAAAACACATTGACGGTCGCGATGTCGATGCCCGCCAGCCGAAACAGCCGCATGTCTTCGTCCCACACGTCCTTGGGAAACTGCTCGGGGTTGTAATCGCCGCCGAACAAAATTTTCGGAAACTTCCTGCCGATCATCGCTTTGCCCCCCGTTTCCTTCGCTTCCTTAAGAGAAAAGCCTGCGCATTACCGGAAACGCTTACAGCTTCCGCCGTAGCCACCGTATCATTCATCACAGGATCATCCCTCCTTCCCGATTCGCATGCCGGAATTGCAGCGCATTTTGCAGAACGAGCGCAATGACCCAGGACGGGTTCCATCTGTTGCTGTGTCCCCGATGATTCCAGGCGGTTTGAAAAAGGCCTTCCCCCTGCTCCCCGACGACCGTAAATCCCCACTCGCCCGGTTTCGTGCAAATGCCCTGCCCCATGGCGTCAAGCATCGTCCGTCCCAAATGCTCATACTGCCGGTTCCCGGTCAGCCGCCCGAAGCGCGACAATTCGAAGGTCGGAAAAAATACGTCCAAATGATGGTTTTGCACGCTGACGCCCGGCCAGCCGACGGCGGAAAAGCCCGCGTTCCTGAACGCCGTCCCCCGGTCGAACGCCGGATTCCACATGTAGACGTACGTGAGCAGCCAATCCGCGGAAATTTCCGCCCATTCCCGATAGCGCCGGCTGCCCGTCGCCAGAAACAGTTCGTAAGCGGCAAGGAAGAAGTACATGCCCGCTTCCTTATCCTCACACTTCGCGTCGAGCGTGGAACGGGCAAAAGGCCGTTCGAACGTCTCGGCGTGAAGTTCGTAATACCGCAGCAGCGCCTTTTCGGCTTGCTGCAAGTAAGGCTCTTCCCCGGTGAGCCGGCAGGTTTTCGCCAAGGCGATCACGCAAGGAAGGCCTGCTGCGGTAATCGCCGGTTCCGCCGCCCTGCCGTCCATCCGCCATGCGGACGGGTAAATGCCCGACTCCAGCGCGCCTCCGAGGAAAAATTCGGCCGCTTCGCGCAAAGCGTCCAGCCAGGACGCAGGCACGTCCCGGCCTTCCTCCCGGAACAGCAGCGCGATTTCCGCCAGATCGGCCATCGTTTCACCAAAAGCCCGGCTGGAAACGGCCGGCCGCTTGTTCCAGCCGAAGTCGTCCCAGCCTCCGTCCGACAGCCGGTAAACGCTGTGCCGCACGCCGGGAACGGCGGTCCGGCTAGCGCGCAAATAAAAGTCGACGGCCTGCCTGCAGCGGCCGATCCGCTCTTCCCGCCCTTCGTCGAAGCCCAGCCTGGCATCGCACCAGGCCAGCTTCAGGCATTGTCCGGTCCAGCCGTACATATAGTGCAGCGGGCGCTTGGATATATTGCCGAAGCCGTTCGAATCCGTGAACTTCACATAGCCTGCGGCCCCGTTCGCATCCGTCCGCCACCGATCGTCCAGCGCGTTCGTCTTCAGCCTGATCAGCTCTTCCAGCCCATGCGGCTTCGCCCCGGCAGGAGCAAAAATGTCCCGGCCTTTGCGGACGATTTCCCGGAAAGCGAGACCGGATCGGGGGACAGTTCCCCAATCCAGCACGTATTCCTTGGTCAGCGCGAACCCCGGCGGAAAGTCCAAATAACCGTCCGGGCAAGGCTCCGTTTTGTTTTTGCCGACGTAGCGCACATCCTTCTCGCCGTTAAACATCAGCACGCCGCTCGCAGCCGCCACGGCGGACCGGCTTTTCTCCCGGATCGCCCCGAGCGAGCCGTAGCGGACGCTTCCTTCGGACGTTTCCACATAAGCGGGAATGGAAAACAGCGAGAAATAGCGGGCTTCCGCAACCCCATCCTCAGGCTCCGCCTGCGCCGTCAGCGCCATTTGCGCCTCTTGCGCCGTTTGTTCCGCCCGCTCCGTCCATTCCACATTCACGCAGGGGATCGGCAAGCGGTGTTCCTCGCAAATGAAGCCCTTGCCCGCCCCCTCTCCAAGCCTGGGAACGACGCGGTCCGGATCGGAGGAAGGATTGTTGTTATAGATCATATGGGGGATCGTAAACATCTCCTTGTCCCGCCTGGGCCATGCAAACACAAGACTTGCGGCGGCATCGTTCACGGTGTGCTCCGTGCGGTTTTCCCAGCACACGTTCATGCGCAAAAGATCGCGCTCGTCAAATGCCAGGCTGAGCGTTACATGCAGCGGCCCCAGCGCTCCGGCGATGCGGATCGTGCCGGATTCCGCGCTGACCCGCACATCCTTGAGCCGGGCGCCGTCCCAATGCCACGGTATGCCCGAAGAGCAGCCAAGCATATCCTGCATATAGGCTGCGAAAAAAGGAGTACGCCCGCCTTCGTTTCGCAAAATAAGCTGCGCGCCTTCGTCCGTTACCGTTACTTCCGCTCGTCTTTGCTCATTTCGGCTAACAATGGCGTACATGCGCTCTCTCCTTTCCCGCTTAGCAATGATATCAACAGACCGTCCAGCGTCGGATTGAACCCGACTCTTCCGGATAGCGGCAAGCATACGAAAAACATCTGCCCTTGCCCCACCCGCTTCATCCCGACCAGCGGCAGCTTGCGCTTCCCGCCGGCGTCAGGCTCGCCTTGCGTCTGGTAGGCGAACACAATCGGTTCGATCCCGTCTCCTTGCAAACAGCTGTTGGCGATCGCATCAATTTTGTCATGCGTGGCATTGTACAAATACGCAAAATCGCCCTCTTGCACCCACGGCAAGCGGGAATCCCCGGCGTGGACGGACAATGCGTACACTTCCCGGAATTTCGCCGTGCGAACCTGCGTATCGTCAAGCTCCCATACGCCGCCGTCGGCATGCTTCAGGATACACAGCGCAGTGCCTCCGCTGCGCACTTCATCGAGAAGGGCGGCCCGATGGCGGGCGAAAGCTTCCGGAGACGACACGACTAGCGGTCCGCCAGACCGTCCCGCACCGTCGTACGCACCGTTGTAAGGCTGTCCGGCCATATCCAGAAGCGAGCACAGCCGCTCGGACTCGGCATCGAGAAAGGCGGCCGGCTGCGGCGGCCCGCTGCGTTGTGTTCGCGCGAACGCCTCGAAAGCAAACCGTTCCGCATTCAGCGCGTTCCCCTCCGCATCCAGCAAACACGCATCTATATACAAGCGCTTCCTGCCCTGCACCTGCGGCACGGTAAAACGGATGGTGCCCGCATATGGCGATGCTGCCTGAGGAAGACGGCTCGTTATTTCATAATGCCCATAGTCTCTGTCATCATCCCGCAGCGTGGCGATGATCCGGCACTGCCCGAATTCTTTGGCCGTATCGTTCAGGAGCCACGCTTCGATTTCCATCGCTTCCCCTTCGTACACTTTCCACCGGTCACACCGCAGATTGACGCGCACCGGCTCCAGGCAGCTTTTGTACGTAAAATACGCCGGCTTCGGAATCCGGTCGACACCGACGAGAGCTTTCATCCATCCGGCAGGCCATGCGTCGATCAGCAGATGGATGGCCGTCGACACGACCCTGTCCGTCCTTCTGCGCCATGCGTCCGTCATCAGCTGCGTCGCCAGGCATTGATGGCGCTGGCTGGCTTCGACCCACTCGCGGATCGTGCGCCGTTCGGCGAACCAGTCCCCGTGAAGATTGTACGTCTGGGCGCCGTTGATTTTGTCCGGCATCCATTCGTCCTGCCCGGAGGCAGGCAGCCATTCCTGCGGATAGCGGCTCATCATCAGCTCCACGTGATCGAGCCCTTCGGTGCCGTACTCCCCGCATCCCGCTTTCCACCCCTCTCTGACGGGAGGAAGAAACCCTTTGTACATGCTCCCGAGGGAGATGACATTGTTTGTATACCACATGTTATAGCAATGAAAATCGGGCAACCCTTCACGGGTAGGCGGATTGTAGTCCCCCTCCGCGTTCTTGACTACACGATCCGGATTTTCAACGAAAATCGCCTGTCTGGAGGCGACGAAAAAAGCTTCCAGCTCGTTTCTGTGCAAATGGCGATGGCCTTTCCTTCTTTTTTCCGTCCGGGACGGTTCGTTAATTAGAGATACCATGATCGAAGACGGATGGCTGCGGATCAGCCGCTCCATCTCCGCCGCCTGCCTGACCCCTTCGACAAACTGGTTGCGGCGGATAAAGCCGAATGTCGGAAGATCGCATTGATGCATCATGCCGAGCATATCGAAATAATCGTACACTTCCTCTTGCACCGGTCGCTGGGTGATACGGTAAAAATTCATATTCGCAAGCTTCGCGATCAAAATATCGTCGATCAATTGCTCGAAATCGCGGTTCATGACGCACTGCTGCAAATGCCCCATTTCATTGGCGCCTCTTAATAGGATAGGACGGTTGTTCAAATACAAAGACCCTTTCAGCTCGGCTTCTTCGTCCATATGAAATTTTCTCATGCCGAACGTCCGGTCCCGGCTGTCCGCGCACGCCGCACCGTTCATAATTTCGATTCGGGCGACGTACAGCAAAGGCGACTCCGGCTCCCACAGCCGGAAGGCCGGGAAGTCCACCTTATAACGGAAATAATTGACGCCCGGCCCGGCGTAAGCCGCTTGAAATGAAATGGGGCCGACTCCCTGGCCGACGAAATTTTTCGGCATAATTTCCAGCTGCAAATCCACCTGCTCCATGAGCCGGTTCGTCGTGTTGACCGCATCGATCCACACTTCCACAGACCCGCCGTCGATGTTCGGCCGTACGAACACATCCTGGATGAACAACTGCGGCCGCACTTCCAAATACACCTCATTGTAAATGCCAGCGCCTGGCGGACAATGATTCCAGCCGCTGTAAGGGTCGTTCCAGCCCGGTCCTGTCGCCGCATACAGCTTGTCGCCGTCCAGCTTCGTGCCCCCGACGCCCATCATCGGATAATCGTTCTGCACTTCCACGACCAAAACGTTATGCTCCTGCAAAAAGTCCGTGACGTCGAATTCGAACGGGGCGAAAAAGCCTTCATGGCTGCCGATGCACTTGCGGTTCAAATAGACCGTCGTTTTATAATCCACCCCCTTGAATACGAGGTATGCCCGTTTGTCTTCGGGAGGGGACGGATGCGAAAATTCGCAGCGGTAAAATCCCGTCCATTTGCCGTTTACGCCGGTCGGCCCGCGGAAATCGGGAATCGTCACCGTTTCCCATACTCCCTCTCCTTCCAAAACGCGGGTAAAGTCGGCATCTTCCGGCGTTTGAAAGCGAAATTGGAATTGGCTGCAAACCTGCCGATCCCGGGCCGAAGATGGCGCCGACGCCAAATTTCTCATATACGGGCGGTATTTGTCGCGCAGCCCTTTCATTTCCTCGCGGAAAAGAGCCATTTGTTCTTCAAAAGCAAGCCCGGCGGCGATCTTCGCCCTTTCCGTCCCCGGGACGAAATATGTTTTCTCGTAAGCTGCAGGTACGATTTCCCGCAGTTCGTCTTTATTTCCGGGATGTTCGCGAAACGCGATTTCCGCGAACTGATCCAGACTTTTCGTTGGCTCCAAGCAGATCCCCACCCTCTTCGTCAAACCGTCGCAATTTCAAAATCAAGCGTATACCCTTCTTCGTCTCCGGGATATATGCGTACTTCCGAATTTCCAAAACGCTGCGTCCAGCAGCGCTCTTCCCCCAAAAACGGCTCGACGGCCTCTCTCACCGCCGCTGCTAAAAAATCGTCCGTGACGATCCACCGGCCGAAGCCTATCGCCCCGCTGCTTCTCAGCTTCGCAGCGCCGTCCGCCGGCAGCAGCCATTCGGCGATCACCACGACTGCGCCGTCCTCGACTTGTTGGATGACCGCCGACAATGTCCGCTGCGAAAGCGAGGAGCCGCCGACGATGATCAATTTCGGCCGGCCGAGCTTTTCCGCGTTCACCTGATCGTCGAACGCCAGCACGCTGCGCACCGGGTAAAACAGCGGATGCACCCGTTTTTCGCCGGCTCCGGCAAACCCGCGTTCGAGCGGAAACCGGTCAAAGGGCACTTCCCGCTTCAGCCGATGCCGCGGAAAGTCGTAGCCGGGAATATGCATGCAGCTGCCGTGGGCGGGTATCGCTCCCCGGCTGAGCAGATGCCAGATGTGAAATACGCTTCGGGAAGCGCTCTCAGCACTATCATTTTCAGGCGTGCGGTTGCCGAACAACCGCCTGTTTTGCCCGTAATTGCTGTCGTCGGCGTGAATAACGGCGATATCCGCTTCCGCCTGCGCATGATGCCAAGCGAGCGGGTTTGCGGGAATAAAGCCGCGGACGAACCGGCTCCATACGTCGCCGAACTCCGTCGCCTGGAACCCGTCTGGCGTATGCCTCAGCAGGACGTCGATATTTTCGGTGAAAAGATGGGTCGGTCCCATCAAATAGCCCATTTTCAGGGCCGATTCGAACTCCTGCGGGGAATGGCCGGGAAAACCGGGAAGCCGGGTAAACCATGTCCCCGTATCCGGCCCCCACAAATCGGCGCAGATCCAGAGCGATCTGTCGTACTGTTTGGCCGCACCGAGCGCGGTGGACAGCTGCAAGGATTGGAACGATTCCTTCATGATTTTGGGGCAGATGTCCATGCCCGCTCTGGCAAAAGTGTGAAACATGACCGGAAATACGTGTTCCGATATTAAAGGCATGGAGGCGGCCGGAGAACCGGCGCGTTCTACAACGCTTCGGACATGGGCGATGCGCGAGGCGGCCGCCTGCTCCACCCGGCTGCGCGATTGCGGCAAATCCAGGCCGTCCGTGCCGCCCCAATGCGGGAACCATCCGTCTTTGCGGTACTGTCCGGCATTGATTTGCAAATGCTCCGGCTCGTCGTACAGCAGGCCGATGCACCGCCCGGAGGCGGCCGCTTCGGCGATCGCCTCGTCCGGCAGGTCGTAGCGGTTGGTTCCTTCCGCCCAGGGCCCGTTAATGTTGCCGTATTCGTTGCCGAGGCAAATATCCATGCCGGCTGCGGACATATGCGCGAACAGTTCCGCGTTCCCTGGTGCGTCCGGAGCGGCCGGAGCGGCATGTGCCGGGATGACATGGTGCACGTAAAAGTCCGCTCCCAACTCGCGCAAAACGTTCACAAACGCTTCCGGCTCCGGCTTCGCATCCTGCGAAGGACAAATGCTCCCCGTCCCCGTGCGCATGATCCGCTCCGAGGCGTCCCCCGCCCACGGGTCCTGCCAGGCTGCGACGGGGCCCTGTATGCCAAGCTTCGGTTTATGCGCCACTTTCGTTGTTCACTTCCTCGCTTGCCTTGACGCCGTCAAAAGCGCTGCGAATAATGGACAGGCAATCCGCAACTTCTTCCGGCCTGGCATGCTCGAGAATCAGCGGAACGGCCGGCAGACGGCCGGCAAGCAGCGCCGCATACACGTTCCAGTCCGCCTGCCCCGCTCCTACGCGGGGGGTGGTAAAGCCCGCTTCCCCGTAATGCGCGTCTTTGGCGTGGGCAATCGGGCAAAAGCGGCCGATGCAGTCGAACATATGCGCCATCGCCTCCGGCTGCCGGTTCAAATCGTCCTGCGTCAAATAGTTGAACGGGTCCATGACGAGCGCCAGCCCTTCGCTCCCGAGCCGCTCCACCATGCGGGCAGCCTGCTCCGCGGAGGCCAGGACATTGTGCACGAAGCCTTCGAGCAGCAGGACGGCGCCGCTTTTGACCGCCCTGTTCCGCAGACGCTCAACCGTTTGAACCAGCTGCTCCCATGCTTCCGGCGTCCGGTTCCCGGAGAAATCGCGCCAGGCGTTGGTCGGATGAAGACTTCCCGTCTCCGTCGCGATATACCCGGTTCCGTATGCGGAACATAGGTCGATCATCTTTTCGAGCTGTTCCAGCTTTGCTTCCCTTTTCTGCAGATTGGGGTTCATCATATTCGTATAGCCCGACAAACCGATGACGGAGATGCCCCTGCTTTCGAAAATAGAGCGGATTTTGCCGGCCCGGACGGGCGACAGCGGCTCATCGTCCATCACCCGCACCGCTTGCTTCGGATCGAACTGCACGTAAACCATGCCGTGCCCGACCGCGTCTTCAGCCATCGCTTCCGCGCTCCAGCCCATATATACATAACTCATAAATCCGAGTTTGTTCATCATAACCCGCTTCCTTTCAGCACATCCGCTCTTTCCGCCACGCAGCCTTCCCGGCTCGAAACGACCATCGCCGCCGTCATGGCCACCGTCTGCAAGTTATCCTCCGCCGTGACCGGCGGCAGCTGCCCCTCTTCCAAAGCGGTCATAAAAGCGAGCATCGATCCGGCAAAAGCGTCCGGAAACCAGGAGCCTTTCAGCTTGATTTCGTGCACGACGTTTTTGTGCTTGTTCAGCGCCATATACAGCGCATCCTGCGTACACCAGAGGCTGCCCTCCGTGCCGTCGATCCACCAGGTGTTGCTGTGGGAACGGCTTGCTTTTACGATATTGTTAAAATGCAGCGAAGCCATCAGCGGGTTCCGCCCGCCTTTTGGGCCGAACTCCACGTTCGCCGCATAAATCAGCGGGTCCACCGCGTTTTGCCGGTTCAACTGCGCTGTCGTGCAGTGCACCCTGGACCATTCTTCCGGGTAAGGATTGAAATAACGGCACAGGTCCACATAATGAACGCCGTGGTCGACGATGTTGAAATTGCTCATGTTCGTCCACCACCAGCCGGCCTGATCCTGGAACGAACGCATATAGTGATGAATGCTGTATACTTCGCCGATGAGATCCTGCTCCAGCGCCTTTTTCAGCGCCCTGTGCGCCGGAGCCCAGCGGGCCTGCTGGTTCACACCGAGCACGATGCCCAGCCGGGCGGCTTCCCGGCCGAGCAGCGCGGCATGCGCCAGATCGAGCGCGAGCGGCTTTTGGCATAAAACCGGGCGCGGAGACTCGCCGATCAGTTTGAGCACGTCCAGCCGCGGTTCGGGGTGAATCGCCAAGTCGATCACGCCCACTTCCTCCCGCGCCAGCAGCTCACCGACATCCGTAGTCCAAAAAGGAATGTCAAATTTCGCGGCGGTAGCCCGCGCCGCCTCCTCGTTCACATCGCAGCACGCGGCAATCGTCAGGCCGTACTTGCGATAGGCTGGCAAATGCGCCGAATTGGCGATGCTGCCGCAGCCGATCAAGCCGATTCCGTATTTGTTCACATCCGCAATGCGCTTCTTGCCGGGCAAATAATCTTCCGGTCTGATAAACTCCATAGTCCCACCTCTTTATCCCTAACATTACACTAGTACAAAAAAACATTTATAGGCTGTTCATGCTTTTTTGTAGGGAGGATTCAACCACGATGAATCCTCCCTGTTTTGCCGCTTGCCGCAGCGTGGGCACCGGTCTCTTCCACGCCCGCGCCCGGGCCGCTCCCGCTTTGCCGAGGGGCGCGCCGGCGGCCGGATGGCGCACTCTTTCGGCGGAACGGCGCGTCCGCCTTGTCCAGGCCCGCGCTGCGGCCGGATGCCTAGTTCTCGACCCGATCCAAGCACAAAGAACCCCCGTTGGCCTTTTATAGCCGATGGGGGAACAATCCGTATAAGTATGTTGAAAAACCCCTGCGTCTGAGGCGATAGCCACAATGTACCTGTCAGCACGAAGAAAACCTGCAAAAATACATGAATTTGCGTCCTCGATTGCTGGCTGCAAAAAATTCCTGCAATTGTACAGGCTTTTCGCCGAAAACATGGACTCAGATTCACTTTCAGCGAAAATTCCTGCACTTTTGCAGGCATTTCGCCAAAATAAACCAATTCTGCAAGAAAAACCTGCACTTTTGCAGGTTTTCTCTCATCAAGCTCCTTCCTGCCTAGTTGCGCAGTTCCACGATCTACGCCGGGAGATGCAGTTTGAACTTTCTGGATGTGGTAAAATACTGGTAAATATGAAATGACGGGAGAAATTTATGCACCGTAAAAAATATTGGATTCTTCTGCCTCCCTTTGTGGTAACTGCACTAGTTCTCGCAATTTATTTACCTCAAAAATTAAAACCGTTTACACTACTCATTTTTTGGGCAGTATACTATACTTGGATATATATCGAGAAAAATAATACAACAAAGAAAAATCAATAATTCCTCATTTCTTTCTTATTAAGGCAGGAGAACGTTAGGTAAACTTCTTTGGGCAATTATAAAGCAGCTGATCAAAATTCCATAGTTAGCGTATCCGGAAGCATCGGACAAGCTGCTGCCGCGGTCACCGCCAATTCGCTTAGTACCGCGTGTTTCCAAACCTAATTAGCCC
Source organism: Paenibacillus sp. sgz302190 (assembly GCF_059820445.1). NCBI lineage: Bacteria > Bacillati > Bacillota > Bacilli > Caryophanales > Paenibacillaceae > Paenibacillus > Paenibacillus sp. sgz302190. The sequence goes on along the minus strand of NZ_JBZYAO010000007.1, from coordinate 126,868 downwards.
TCATCTTGATAACAAGATGGGGCTGTTTGACGTTTACAGCGGGAGAGCGGATACTGGCTGGGTGCTGCACTCTTTTGGCGGTAGAAGCGACGAGTGACATCTTTACGCTAACGGGCAGGATAGTTATGGAGGTCTCGGTGGTTCTGTGTGCTACCTGTATTGGTGGGAGTATAGATTTCGTTACACCGGTAGCAGCAGTTTTGCTATTCTTAGAATTTGCAATTCAAGTAAAGAAAGGACAGGACAGGGGCGCCCGCCCTGTCCTGTCCTTTCTTAATAGATGAGGATAAACGCGTGATGAGTTTACGGTTCGATCAAGGTTTACAGATCGACTCTCAAGGTGCCCAGCATCTTGGCGAATTTCGGATCGTGGTAGGATAAGAAAAGACTTTCCCGCGTATCGAGGGCGGAAATTTGTTCGATATCGTCCGCGCTCAACTCAAAATCGAAAATGTCGAAGTTTTCGACGATCCGCTTTTTTCTCACCGATTTTGGAATTACAACGACTTCACGCTGAACAAGCCAGCGCAACACGACCTGGGCGACGGACTTATTGTGTTTTTCTGCGATCGAGGCCAGCACTTCGTTGCCGAACATGTCGTTAAGTCCTTCAGCGAACGGCGCCCACGACTGGTGTTGAACTCCCTGCTCTTTCATAAAAGAGGCGCTCTCAGTCTGCTGGTAGAACGGGTGCGTTTCGATCTGGTTGACGGCGGGCACGATTTCGTTATGCACGATGAGGTCCATCAGACGGTCGGGCAGGAAGTTGCTGACACCGATTGCCTTGATCTTGCCTTCGCGGTACAGGTCTTCCATCGCACGCCAAGCGCCGTAGTAATCGCCGAACGGCTGGTGAATAAGGTATAGATCGAGATAGTCGAGCTGCAGCTTCTTCGAGGATTTGGCAAACGCCAGCTTGGCACTTTCGTAGCCGGCATCCTGAACCCAGAGCTTGGTCGTGATGAACAGCTCCTCACGCGGTACGCCGCTGCACTTGATCGCGCGTCCGACCGCTTCCTCATTCAGATAACCGGCGGCTGTGTCGATCAGACGGTAACCGGCCATCAGCGCTTCATATACCGCGTTCTCGCATTCTTCAGCATCGGGAATCTGGTAGACACCGAAGCCGATGATCGGCATTTTCACTCCGTTGTTCAATGTTACGGTTTGCATTGTAACTCCTCCCAGTGTTCAAATGTATAACAGCAAACGGCGCATATCCCGGGAATCGGGCACTGCAGCGGGGATTCCGCTTACGGCTGATTTGCATTACAATAAGCTTAGAACCTTCGTGTTACACGAAGTCAAGCCGTCTTCAAAAATTTATTTTCCAAGGAGGATTCACATGCTTACGGTCAAAGAAGCCGCCCAGATAACGGGACTCACCGAGCACGCCGTGCGCTTTTACACGGATAAAGGCCTGGTGCCAAGCGTACAGCGCAATCAAAACAACATTCGGATGTTCGACGAAGAATCGATCAACTGGCTGCATGGCGTCAAATGCCTCAAGCAATCCGGGATGCCGATTGAAGTCATTAAAATGTACGTCGATCTCTGTCTCGAAGGGGATTCGACCATTCCGCAACGCTGCACACTCATGATGGAGCATAAAGAAGCCGCGCTCGTTAAGCTCGAAGAAGCCAAACGGCACGTTGCCCATTTGGAACAAAAAACCGCCCTATATCAGGCCATTCTGGAGCACCGCTCTCCAGACACGACCAATCCCGGCAACTGGGACAAAATTCAGCATATGCATTCTGACGTATTTTACTCGCCCTCTGTTCGGAAGGCGTGAGAGACATTCGTGAGCACATCAACCGCACTGAAGAAAATTTTCGGTTTAAAACTCCTGATTGGCTTGGCAATGAACAAGATTCAGGTGAACCTTATCATAAGTAACGTTGAAAACTTTTTGCTTACTCTCTCACAGACCTTAAAATGTTACACGAAGGAGGAAGGAGGTGAGGCACCTCCTCCGATCTCTACTCAGGTTGGTGTCGTGTGACGCTTTCCGCTGAACGGTGCTAAAGGGCGCTTCCTGCATCCGGGCACTGTGCGCGGCAGTGGAGCCAAGCGCTTGTTCCACGGCACGGGAACGAAACGAGATACTGTACCTTTGCTTGGGTCCGACATTTATGAGTCGGTATCTATCAGATAATAAAACATTTTGTCAATGTAAAAACACCTTCAAAATGATATCCTCTCATTATTCTACAGATCGTTCCCTGCTTGCGAATTTCTTTCGCGAATGGCTTCTTCAGTTCGTGGGACAAGAAAATCTACAAATATTGCCGCGTTTGCTTGCACTTCCTCGATGAAAGGACGGAAACTCTTATTGTATTCTTGGAACGCAAGTTCAAAATTACTATGGCATTTTTGGAAAGCATCAGCTAAGGCGGCCGCCCCATCTATTGCGAGTGATCCACCCATGCCAGCAGCCGGAGAGGCGCAGTATCCTGCATCACCGACCAGCGCTACCCTGCCTTTTGTCCACGACGGCATTTTCATTTGGCACAGCTTGTCAAAGTAAAAAGTTTTCGAGTTCTTCACTTCTTCCAGCAATTCCGGCGTTCGCCAGCCTACTCCGGAAAACTGATTCAAAGTTATATTCCGCTGCTGTTCTTCGTTTCGGTAGTCGTAAGGGATTTCCTTCTCCGAAGAAAAGAAGAGGACAATATCGGTTTTATTGTTGTAGGCGTTCAGCATGACCGCCTTTCCCGGCTCGTTGTACATCTGTGTCGTATTCTCCCGGATCAACAACTTATCCACGATCGTGATAGAAAAATAAGTTTTAAGGAAATGCGAAAATTCCGCTTCCTCGCCGAAGCCATATTTTCTGACGGCCGAATGAATACCATCGCAGCCAAATACCAGGTCAAACGAGCGCTTTTGCCCCCCTTTGAAAGCTACGTCGACGCCGTTACTTTCTTCCTTCAACGACGTTATGCTATCTCCGAAAATAAACTCGACATCATCTTTGGCAGCCTCGAACATGATATTCAGCAATATATTTCGCTCGATTTCATATTCATCTTCTGCGAGCCGCTCACGGAATGCCAATCTTTCAGTGACATCATCGGAATTTTTGAATTCCATCACTTCCATGTCTATTTTGTTCGACTGGATTTGGTCGAGCAGCCCCATACGTTTCACGATGTCGACGGTATTTCCGCGGATATTTACAGGCGTGCCGCCTTTTTTGAGACCTTCGGCGATCTCAACAACGGTCACGTTGCAGCCCAACTTCTTCATCCAGTAGGCCGTTGAGAGGCCGGCGAAACTCGCCCCGCTAACTAGGATATTTTTTTTCATTTTCGATCCTCCCGTGATGGTTGTATTCGTGTTCACTAGATTTCGTAAATTTATTTATGATCCACCATATTTTTAATGACATTGTATAGAATAAAATAGCTTTATATACTGAATATTAACAGCTCATGCGGGGCCAGACACCATTTTCAACCTATTATATGATCCGTCAAGCACTGAATAAGTAGAGAGTTCTTGCTCTAATCGCTCATGAAACCTTAGTAGGAAACGTGCAATCGATGTACCGGATGCCAAAAAGATCCGTTTGATCGTGAACAGTGATGCTAAAAACGAAGCGGACGACCAATATGCTATCGTTCATTCGCTGTTAACGCCTCAACATCAAAGGCCTAATTGGTGCCCACTTCGGCCAGGAGAGAAGTAAAACCTCAATGTTGGACAGCTTGAAGGAAATAGAACTTCTATTGAAACTCATGGGTTTGTCGGGAGAATATCCTGTTCTTTGTGGGGCGGAACGTGCCATGCAAGGCGAAAGGACTCCGGTCTCATCAGAGGGTGCTGAGTTAATTGTACGAGAAGCTATGTCCGATGATCAAAGGCCTTTGTTCGTGATTTTCCTAGGAACCATCACAGATTTAGCGGCGGCTTATCTAATGAATCCGGCGATTGCCGATCGCTTGACAGCGGTATGGATTGGAGGAGGAGCTTGGCCAAATGGTGGAGAGGAATTTAATTTAGGGAACGATATTCACGCAGCGAACGTCGTACTCAGTTCTCCGATCCCGTTGTGGCAAATTCCTAGAAATGTATACGCAAAGATGAGAGTCAGTATCGCGGAATTAAAGTCTAGAGTGGAGCGATGCGGCGCCATTGGTCAATATTTATATCGCCAATTGCTGGAGACAAATCAAAAATGGGCAAACAATCCGGGTTGGCCAAGGGGGGAAGTATGGACGTTGGGTGATTCCCCAGCAGTGGGATTGCTGCTGCACGATCAGCCTTATGATTATGACTTGAAGCCTGCACCTCGCATATCTCCGGACATGACCTATGTCCATCATCAAACGGAGAGACGAATTCGGATATATCGAGATATCGACGTTAGGTTTATTTTGGAAGATATGTATGCCAAACTGGGGTTGTTCAATGCGGAACAGTAGTTTACTGTCAAGGTTTGTAGATCATTGGCGGAAAAAATTTTGAAGAAATAATTTCTGAATTTAGTCATAACTACTGGTGATTGAACTACCGGGAGACGTTAGCGCAATAAAGCAGCCGCAGTCTGAGACTTTATTTTTCAAGTCATAGACTGCGGCTGTCTTAACTTTAGGGTGAGTTTAATACTTAGTAGGATCAACAATTTCAGTCTAAAATTATATTTTCTACGAACACTTGGCGGATGAGCGGACTGTGGCTGGGTGTTGCATTCTTTTGGCGGTATATGGGGGGATAGGGGCAGAGTGAAGCTACTTAGGGGCGTTTAACGGTGGAATGACCATTCAGGTGTTTGTTTTCGCTGCAAAAGTCGGCACGGACCCTTGCTGTTCGGCGTGGCAGCTCAAAAAACCTGCAATTGTGCAGACTTTGGCCATGGAAATGGGCTGTTTTTGGGAAAAGCCTGCAATTGTGCAGGAATTTTCGATCAAAACGGGCCTGGGCCCTGCATATGAGCGAAAAACCTGCACTTTTGCAGGAATGGACCGGGGCAGGTGCAGGAAAGGAGCAAAAACCTGCACTTTCGCAGGCTTTTTACGTCCGCGCTACCGTAGCGGGCTGTCCGGCGTCGCCGGAGGCACGCCCGCCCCAGCGGGCAAAGCCCGGCGGGACGCCAGCGTGCTGCCGCAGCGGCGGGCTGTCCGGCGTCGCCGAAGGCACGCCCGCCCCAGCGGGCAAAGCCCGGCGTCCGCCAGCGCGCTACCGCAGCCGCAGGCCGACCGCCCTACCGGCGACACGCCTAGGCGCTCCGGTCCCGGCCCCCGGCCTACATATTCGTCGCCATGTTTGCCGTTTCCAGCTGTGTTTGCCGGCTGGCCGTCAGCACGTAGGTTTTGCCTGAGACGGCTTCGAACGTGACCGTGCAGTCTCCCGCAATGGCGGTTTCGACCGGCATCCCGTCCGATTCAACCGCGAGAGGCGCCTGCGGCCGTCTGCATACGACTGTGCAGGGCCGGCTTTTCGCCGCGCGGATGACGCAGCGGGTCAGCCGGCCTTCCGCCCACTCGATGTCGACGCCGCAGCCCCCTCGGGCGCGCAGCCCGCTGATTCGGCCCTGCTGCCAGTCCCCCGGCAGAGCCGGGAGCAGCGTGATTTCCCCGCGGTGCGACTGCAGAAGCATCTCCGCGATGCCTGCCGTACCGCCGAAATTGCCGTCGATTTGGAACGGCGGATGGTTGTCGAACATGTTCGGCAATGTCGAGTTGGACAGAAGCGCCCGCAGATGCTCGTAAGACTTGTTCCCCTCCTCCAGCCGCGCGAAAAAGTTGACGATCCAGGCCCGGCTCCAGCCCGTGTGGCCGCTTCCGGCTTCCAGCCTGCGCTCCAACGTGCGCCTGGCCGCCTGCGCCCATTCCGGGGTATGGCGCACATGGATGATCTCGCCGGGATGCAGCGCGAACAAGTGGGAAATATGCCGGTGGCCCGGATGCACCTCGTCCCAGTCCTTCACCCACTCCTGCAGCTGCCCGTATTTGCCGATTTGCGGCGGAGGCAGCTTGCGCAGCACGCGTTCCCATTCGCCCCGGACCGCTTCATCCATTTGCAGCAGGCCGGAAGCCTCGAGGCAGGCGCTGAACAACGTGTACACAATCTGCGTGTCCATCGAAGGGCCTATGGTCAGACAGCCTACGCTTCCATCGGCGCCGATGAATTTATTTTCGGGTGAGGTGGAAGGCCCCGTGATGAGACGCCCCTGTTCGTCCTCGAACAAGTAGTCCAGGAAAAACTCCGCCGCCTCCTTCATAGCGGGATACGCCCGTTCGCGCAGGAAGCTTTCGTCCATGCCGTACCGGTAATGCTCCCAAAGATGCAGGGTAAGCCACGCGGCCCCCATCGGCCATATCGAGCCCGGCATGAAATTGCCTTCGATTTGGGTCGCTCCCCACATATCGGTATTGTGGTGCGCGACGAACCCCCGGCAGCCGTACACTTTTTGCGCCGTTTTCCTGCCGTTCACGCGCATGCGGTCGATCAGATCGAACAGCGGCTCATGGCATTCCGGCAAATTGCACATTTCCGCGTGCCAGTAGTTCATTTCCGTATTGATATTGATCGTGTATTTGGACTCCCACGGCGGGGTAAAGCTCTCATTCCAAATGCCCTGCAAATTCGCGGGATTGGAGCCGGGCCGGGAAGAAGCCATCAGCAAATAGCGGCCGTATTGAAAATAAAGGGCGATGAGCCCCGGGTCCCGGCCGCCTTCCCGGAACCGCGCAAGCCGGGCATCGGTCGGCAGCGCTTCGGCTTCGCCGGCCGTCTCCTCGGCCCGGCCGAGCTCCAACTGCACGCGCCGCAGCTTGGCGGCATGATCCGCTACGTGGTCCTGCTTCACCCGTTCGTAACCTTTGCCCGCAGCTTGCTCCAACTGCCGGACGCATTCCGCTTTCGGATCGGCATGCCGGAATGAGGTCGCCGCCGCGATATAAATCGTTACGGCCTCGGCCTCAACGGTCAGAAAATCGCCGATCGCATTCACCGACCCGCCGTCCGGAACGGCTTTTACCGCAGCGCAGTAGGCGACTCCGTCCCTGCCGTTCACTCCGCTCATCACGAGCGTATCGCTCGCGATCTTTTGCGTGCCTTCGTCAAACGGCCTGCGGCTCAAATGCATGCGCAAGTTCAACTTGCCCGGCCGGTCGCACGTAATCCGCACGGCCATCACCTGATCGACCGCGCTGCTGAGCAGTTCCCGCACATGCCGGACGTCGTTCAGACAATAGCTGACATGGGCGAGCCCCTGCTCGATATCCAAATCTCTGTAATAATTGGAAATCATCTTTTTTTCGCCATCGTGGTAAATTTGAAAATCCCCGAGCGGCTGGTACGGATGCAGCGATTTGGGAATCGACATCATCCCTGCCTGCGCCAGCTCTTCCGCTTCGATCTGCTTGCCTTTCATCAGCAGCCGGCGCACTTCCGGAAAATAGCGCAAACCCTCCGGATTGTCCCCTTCGACAGGCCCGCCGTACCAGACCGAATCTTCGTTCAATTGCAGCCTTTCGTGATTGACTTTGCCGAAAATCATGGCGCCGAGCCGCCCGTTGCCGATCGGCAGCGCTTCGGTCCACGCTTTGGCCGGCTTTTCATACCACAGCTTCATGCTGCGGGGGGATTTCCACCAATGTTCCATTGACATCGCTCCTTTTCATCATGCTAATTTGGGAAATGAATCGGACACTTTTTGAATGCGCAAAGCGTAATAAAGCTGTGCCGGCAAATCGATCCGGAAACGTCCGGCAAACGAGCTGCCAAGCGGCGTGACAGTCATGTTCCACGTATCGATCAGATCCGCCCTGTACGTCCCTTCGGGAAGCGAAAATTCGCGGCAGGCAAACCGGTGCGGGCCAAAATATTGCAAATAATATTCGCCCTTCACGACCAGTGTGGCCGCATCGTAACTATCGGTGCTGTATGCCGCATGCTCCGGCGCTTCCGCAAGAATGGCCTGCAAAAATGCGATTCGCGCCGCGCTCTTTCCCTGAAGCTCGCCGCCGTGCGAGTACCAAAGCTGCGGGCCGAGGCAAGCCTCCCCGTGAGTCACATAGCCCCCTCGGCAAGTCCCTTCCCAAATGAGGCAGACGAGCTCTTCGGGAGTCAAGCTGCCCCAGCGGGCGACCAGATTTCCTTCATACCCGCAATCATCGATGACCGCCGGCTTGCCGAATTGCTTGGTGCATTCCGAAACGGCGAACGCATCGGCCTGCCGAATGCTCGCATGCGTAACCCATGGCGCGCCAAAATCGTACTGCATCCCGCCGGTATGGATAGAGCGCAAATGCCTGCCGCTGTCGCACTCCTGCACGATCCGGAACAAGCGCCGCCAATCGCCCTCATGCTTGTGCTCCATCGAATCGCAGCCGTTCGCGAGCGACCACCATACGTTGCGGAATGCGGCAAGTCTTGCAACGGCATAGCGCACATAACGGTCGTCGGCTTCCGCAGGCATCCGGTCGAATCCCCACCGCCCGCCGTCATGCGGATGAAACAGAATAAGCTCCGCCTGGATGCCCAAATCGGCCAAAGCCTGCACCCGATTTTCCAAATGGGCGAAATATTCGGGGCGCGGCCTCGCATCATCGAATCCCTTTTCCGGCGAACCTTCAAAAGGATAGCCGTCCGCCCCCGGCAGATTGAACGGATCGCATTTCGGAAAAATGCACATCCGGACTTTGTTGAAAGGCGAGCGTGCGAGCGTCCGCAGCGTCCGCTTTTGCACCTCATCGTCCTGCAGATGCCATACATGGCAGGTCGTGCCGACCGGCGCAAACCGCGTGCCGTCCGCATACTGAAAATGCGCGTCATCCTTGACTCTGACGGGACCGCGGTTGCCGGGCGAAGGAGGGGTGCACATAAATTGCCCTGCAATGCCGTCAAAACCGGCATAATCGCTTGACGTACGAAACGTCCAGAGCCCTTCTTCTTCCGGCATAAACCGGATGCGGTATTTGCCCCCGCCGTCATAAAAGCCTTCGGCTTCCGCATAGCTCCCGCCGCCGGAGAACTCGGCGCAAAGCCGTACATCCGCGAACGGATTCCCATGCGTAAGACCGTCCAGCGTCAGCTCGAACATCCCCCAGCGCTCCACATCCCTCGTAAAATTCAGAGCGGCCGCCTCCTTTCGGGTTTCATTTTGTTCATACCTTGACAATGCGCAGCGCCATATACGGTTTTCCCGGAAGCTCGATTCTGCTCCCCCCGCAGAAAACGCCCTCCAGAGGCGTGATGCTCATGTTCCATGCATCGATCAGCTCGATGCGGCAGGACGCGTCCTCCTGAAGATCGACGTATGCGTATGCAGGCTGGCGGCGGCCGAAATAAAGCAGCTTGTACGTCCCTTCCCGCGCGGCTTCGATCCAGTCCGCAGGACCTTCCTCCATCACGCTCCGCAGGAATGCGATTCTCGTCACGCTTTCCCCGTACAGCTTGCCCCCGGAGGATATCCACGCTCTCGTCTCCCGGCCGATAAACGACTCGCCATGCCCGACAAAACCGCCCCGCGTCAGCCCCTCCCAAAACCGGTGGGTCAGCTCTTCCCCGGAAATGTTGCCCCAGCGCCTGGAATGATCGCCCTCGTACGAAATTTCGTCGATGACGACCGGTTTGGCGACCGTTTCCCGCCAGCTTGCCGTCAGCTCCGCATCCCAATGCTGGATGCTTTGATGCGTAATCCACGGCTTGGAAAAATCGTACAAATTGGACGATTTGTACATTTTCGTGCCGTTGTGGATCGACCGCAGATGCTGATACGGATCGTACCGCTGTGTCAATTGCAGGAGCCGGTCCCAGTCTGCAACCGTTTTGTCCGCGTTGAAATCGTACTCGTTGCACAGCGACCACCACACGTTGCGAAAAGAGGCCAGCCTCGCGATCACATAGCGCAAGTAAAAAGCATCCGTCTCCGCGTCCATGTTGTCGACGCCCCAATATCCTTTGTCGTAGGGGTGAAACAGGACCAGATCGGCTTCGATGCCGAGCTCCAGCAAATCGCCGATGCGCCGCTCCAAATGGGCAAAAAATGCGGGATTGAAGCGGCTTTTGTCCACATCCTCCGGACTTGAGCCGGCGAAAGCGAGCCGCAGCGGAGGCTGCATATCCCTGGTCGGCAGCAGGCACATTCGCACTTTGTTGAACGGGGAGCTTTGCAGCGACTGCAGCGTAAGATCCTCCAGCAGCTCGCTCCCATGATGTGTCCAATGATAGCAGGTCGTTCCGAACGGCCAGTAGGGCGTTCCGTCCTCGTACGCGAACAAGTGCCGGCCCTTGACCCGCACCGGACCATGGTTGCCCGCGGGCGGCGGCACGCAGACGAATTCGCCGGCATATCCGTCAAGCTCGCTGCGGTTGCTGCGCGTCACATACCTCCACACGCCCGGCCGGTCCGGCATGAAGCGGACGCGGTACGTGCCGTCTCCATCATAGAAGCCGTCGGGCTCGACGACGAGATTCCTGTATTGAAAGCGGGCGGACAACCGAACCTCCTGAAACGGGTTGCCTTCGGAAGGGCCCTGCAAGGACAGCTCGAACCGCCCCCACTGCTCCACTTCCGGCAAGTTTTGCCGTACATCCATCGACACAATCCCCCCTGGTCGTTATTTGATTCCCGAATGCGCCATCGTGGCGATCACTTTGCTCTGGAACACGAGGAACATGATCAGGTTCGGCAAAAACAGCAGGAGCGCGGCCGCAGCCGCGGCGCCCTGCCTGGCCACGCTGTTCGCCATCCCGCTGGTCAGCGTCTCCACGTAGAACGGGAACGTTTTCATCGTTTCATTTTGCATATAGAACGTGGATGTGTCGGCATTTTTCCAGGCGGAGTCGAACGCGATGATCCCTATCGTCGCCACCGCCGGCATCAGCAGCGGCATGACAATCCGCAAAAACAGCGTATGCTCCTTGGCTCCGTCCATGCGCGCGGAATCCAGCAATTCGTCCGGAAGCTGGTCGATGAACTGCTTCATCAGAAAGACGCCGGTCGGCACCGCGACGAGCGGCAGAACGTGCCCCCAATACGTGTCGAAAATGTGCAGCTTGCTGACGATCAAATATTTCGGAATTTCCACGGTTTCCGGCACGAAGACGAGTGTCAGCAAAATCGTCCCGAACACCAGCTTGTGGCCGGGGAATTTGTGCTTGGAAATCGGATAGGCGCACATGGCGCTCGTAAATGTGATCAGAAAGACGGCCAGTGCCGTCACGATCAGGCTGTTGAACAAATAGCGGCTGACCGGAACCGCCGTGCTTTTGGTCGTCGCCAGCAGCTCGACGAAATTTTGCAAGGAAGGCTCCCGGGCAAAAATCGTAGGCGGATAGATGAAAAGCTCCTGATACGGCTTCAACGCGTGATTGAAGATGTAGACGATCGGCAGCAGCATGAAGACGCTCAGCAGCACGAGCAAAATCGCGGCAAACGTCTCGAACGGGCTCAACCGGCGAAATCCCATCCGTCTGCGCCACAGATCGATTTTTCTTAGCGCAAGTTTCATGCTTCGTCCTCCTTCGTGCCGAACAGCTTCCAGCTCAGCTTTTGGGCAAAATAGACGATCGTCAGCAAACATACCGTCAGCGCCGTCGCATATCCGAGCTCAAACCGCTTTAAGCCGTAGTCGTCGATGTGCGTCGTAATCATGTGACCGGCGTATTCCGGCGTCGGATTCATCCCGGACAGCGCCGTTCCGATCGAGGACATCTGGATTGCCCCGACGATCGCCATGACAGCGCCGAACAGCATTTGCGGCTTGGTCGACGGAATCGTAATGTACCACACTTCCTCCAGCCTGCTGCGGATGCCGTCCAGCCGCCCCGCTTCGTACAGCTCGGGGTTCACGTTCAGGATGCCCGCCAGCATGCCGAGAAAGCCGATCCCCATGCTTTTCCAGAGCGAGACGACAACCATGGAGGCCATCAGATGCTCTTTGCTCGTCACCCATGCGACCGGTTCGCCGATCAGGCTGAGTTTGAGCAAAAAGCTGTTCAAATAGCCGATTCTGTCGCTGGAAAGCAGCGGCGTCCAAATAATGCTCATGGCGACCAGGCTGGCCAGGGACGGGGTGTACATCGCCAGCGTAAACCATTTGCGGTAGACGGCGGGCAAAATCGAAATCAGCCAGGCCAGCAAAAAGGCGCACGCATATCCCCCGGGCCCGATGATCAGCGCAAACGAAAGGGTGTTCGGCAGCGCGTATTTGATCAAAATCAAATCCTGCGACAGCATGTAGCGGAAATTGTCCCAGCCGACGAAATGCGGCGGTTCGATCGCATTGTAATACGTGAAGCTAAGCGCTAATGCGGCGAGCACCGGAATTAAAATAAAGATGGCAAAACAGATGACGAAAGGCGCGATGAACAAATAGGAGATGCGGTACGCCCAGATCGTCTTTAAAGCCGCGAACAGCCTGTTTTTCCGGATTTTCACGGGAGCAAGCGGCCTCTGCTGAATCGCTTGCGCATCACTTTTCAACATATTTATCCACCCCTTCCCACGGCTGTGTAATCGTCGGCAAATTCAGCGACCGCACCATGCTCCCGTTCTGATCGATAAAGCGGAACTCCTGCATTTTCCTCTGAACCTCCCGGTCCACTTCCTTGATCGCCGTTTCCAGCGAAGTGCGGTAATTTTCCCCGCCGATGACGGTTCGCGTCCAGGCGTTTTTGATTTCCCGCTCCATGTAATAGCTGCCCGGCACTTTGGCAATGTCCCGGAACCAGCGCCATTGCTGCAAAATGGCTTGCAGATCGTCGGCTTTCCACGGCAGCCTCACGAACGCGTCGACGTTGGACGTATACCAGCGAAACGTTACGCCATTGAGCGTTTCCAGATCCGTTCCGTACTTTTCCTGCACTTCCTCGGACATCCACCATTTGAGGAATTCCCAGCTTTCCTGCGGCTTCTTCGTCTGCTTGAAGATCGCCGAGGCGAGCATATCTCCGCCGTTGCCGCCCGTCCAGCGGACGACCGTTCCGTCATCCTGGCGGACGCCGGGAATCGGCGCCACTCCCCACAAGCCGTTCAGCTCGGGAGCCGCGACGGTCAATTGCAGGTACGCGTTCAAATCGGCAATGCCGATCGGATACGAGCCGTCCCGGAAATGCGCGTAAAAGCTTTCCGATTTTTGATCGATGCCGTATTTGTTTTGCAAATCGGTCCACTGCTTGAACGCATCGAACCCTTTTTCCGCGCCCAGTCCCGTCCTCGTTCCGTCCTTCGTGTAATATTCCGCCCCGTGCATCTGCAAAAATATGCTGTGCTCGACAGGCGTGAAGTTCATGCCGTTTTGCTGAAGAATCGGAAGCATCCGGTATACGTCGTCCCAGGTATCGGGTACCTTTAGGCCGAGCCGCTGCAAAATATCTTTCCGATAAAACATGACGGAGAACGTCTGCGTCTCCGGAACGGCATAGTAGCCGCCGTCATAATAGTAAGCCAGCCACGCGCCCGGGGTGAATCTCCGGTACACCTCGTCGAAATCCGGGAATTGCTTGAGATCGTAGATGCCGCCCCGGATCGCATAGTCGAACGGCGTATCGTGCGGCAGCCCCAGGCCGACGTCGGGAGCAATCCCGGCGGCGTTCATCAACAGCAGCAGCTTATCGTCTTTTAGCAGATTGACCTTCACTTTAATGCCGGTTTGCGGCGTAAACATATCGTCCGCCATGCCCTGCAGCAAGTTGACGTAGTCCCGCCCGCGGTTCATCCACACGTTCAGCACTTTGTCGTCCGCTGCGTTCGATTTGGGTTCCGTTTGAAAAGAATTGAAAAAGTTGATGAAGGAACCTTCCACTTTTTCCATAAAAGTCGCTTCCAGCTTCGGGAACGGCTTGCCGGCCGGAACGACCGCAATGCGGTCGAGCTGGAGCGGCTGAAAGCCGAGCTGGCCGATGAGATCGGACAGCTTGCTTTGCATTTTGTTGAAGCGCCCGGCATCGTAAGGAATCTCATCGGGATTTTTCAGCAGCGTTTCGATATCTTTGCCGACGGTGACCAGCCCTTGGGAAACCGAATCCGGTCGCCCGTTGATCGCGATCAACCGGTCCCGGGTCGCCGCAAGCTGATCTTGCAGCTGTCGGAGCTGCTCGATAAAGCCGGGCAAATCTTTTTTCAGATCCCAGGTCCGGTTTTTATCGTCGACCCCGCCGGTCAGCGTGCGCAAATCGCCGGACAGTTTCGTCAACGTATCCGTGGCGCGATTCATATCGCCGACAATCGGGATGACGGGAGCTTGCGTAACGCGCATCGAAATCGTGTTGGCCCCTTTTTGCAAATAAAACTCGTAGGCGTTGCCCTGATCGTCGGCCAGCGGCGTCCCTTTCCAGTTCGACGCATAGGAGAAACGATACGCTTTCAGCTCGGCGAACGGCACTTTGCCGTTGATCAAAATCGAGCGGAACGACGAGCGGTTGGACACGAACGACTGCTGCTGGCGCAGAGCGATGGTATAGTAGCCGGTTTCCGGCACATCGAAGTTCCAGCTGATTTCCTGATTGCCCGACGCCCAGTGGTTGCCGTCAATCGTATTGTAAGTCATTTTGCCCCGCACATAAGGGCTGTTCGCAATATCGTTGTCAAAAGCGAGCGCGATGGAAGAATCGTTCTTCCATGCGACCTGCTCCGCTTCGATGATGATCGGATCGGCCTGTACGGGAGCCGCCTCCTTGGGCAATCCGCTCCTGACGGTCCGGTAATCGGCCGCAAGCTCCGGCGCTTTGAACGCAATCGACTCCAGCGCGAACGGATCGCTGCCGGACAGGCGGATCGTATGCTTGCCGGGCGTCAGCTTCCAAAGCAGTGCGTCCGAATAAGCGCCGGACAAATCGCGCAGCTCCCACGTCAGCCAGCCGGAAATGTCCTCGGCCACCGGCCGTATTTCGTCCCCGTTGTCATCCTTGCGGACCGGCATTTTGTCCTTCCAGTGCCTGTACAGCTGGATCGACTTGGATTCCACGAACGGTGCGGCGCCGTCGACCGTTAAGTTCAGCGAAATCGGCTTGCGGTTTTTCGTGTCGACGAACGGATGGTACGACAAGTCGATGGCATACAAACCGCCCTGTGCGACGCTCAGCTCGTATTCGATCCATTCGTCGCCTTTGGCGTTCCAGACCAATACGCCGTTCTTCCCGCCGTACGACCCGACGGAAACGTGGGCATTGTCCGAGCGGCCGCTCAGCTTCGCTCCCTGAACGGTCAGCCCGCCGCCACGGGCGGGAGCCGCCCCCTCCTTCTGCCACTGCTCCAGCACTTCGGAGTAATAGGGCTCCAGCTTTTGAGATTTATGGTCGGACGAATCCGATCCGGCAGCCCGCGTGTTCGCTGCCGCTGCGCCGCCGTCAACCGCCAGGCCGGGAAACGCCGGACCCAGCACCAGCACAAGTGCAAGCAGGATCGTCATCCATACCCTTGCTTGATAAAACACCTTCAACTCCATCCCCCCGCCATACTGCTTAGTATGATAAGTTTTCCGTGGAATCTTTATCGAAAAACAGCGCTTTCTGCATATCGAGTGTCAAAACAAGCTTTTCGTTTTCCGTAAACGCATGATCGGCCTGGGCTCTGACTATGAGCAAATTCGGCATGCCGATGTCCAAATACACATACATATCCGCCCCCATCAATTCGTTCAGCTTCTGAATGCCGGCGATTTGCGCATGGGGATTGGCTTCGTGTAAGGCCGGGTCCAAATGGATATGCTCGCAGCGAATGCCAAGCAAAACGGTTCGATCGACTTTTTTCTTTTTTTTCAACAAGTCCGATTGATGCGCCGGGATTTTCAGGTAATACCGGTTCGTGTGGAATTCCAGCGAGCCGTCCGCACCCTCGATTATTTTTCCTTCGATAAAATTAATCGGCGGCGTCCCGATAAATCCGGCCACGAACGTATTCCGCGGATTGTTGTAGATCGTCTTGGGCGAATCCACCTGCTGGATGATCCCGTCCTTCATGACGACAATGCGGTGCCCCATCGTCATCGCTTCGACCTGGTCGTGCGTCACGTACACCATCGTGACGCCGAGTTTTTTTTGCAGCGCGATGATCTCCGTCCGCATTTGGACTCTCAGCTTGGCGTCCAGGTTGGACAGCGGCTCATCCATCAAAAAAACGGACGGATTGCGCACGATCGCCCGGCCCAGCGCCACGCGCTGCCGCTGCCCGCCGGAGAGCTGCCTTGGCTTGCGGTCGAGAAAAGGCTCGATTTCCAAAATTCGCGACGTCTTTTTGACCGCCTGGTCGATTTCATGTTTCGCCATTTTCCGCAGGCGCAAGCCGAATGCGATGTTTTCGTATACGCTCATGTTCGGATACAAAGCGTAGTTCTGAAACACCATGGCGATATCCCGGTCTTTCGGCGGCAAATGGTTAACCAGCTTATCTCCGATATACAGCTCGCCCGAAGTAATGTCCTCAAGGCCGGCGATCATCCGCAGCGTCGTCGATTTGCCGCAGCCGGAAGGACCTACCATGACGATAAACTCTCCGTCCTGAATATCCAGATCGAAATCTTTCACGGCGTAAGCTCGTTCTTTGCCGAAACGTTTTTCCACATGTTTTAGAAGTATTCGCCCCATTGCAGCACCTCCCATAGTGTTCTTTTCAAGCCCGAATGACAGCGATTTCATGACTTATTCATTCATTATACATTCCGTATTTGCACGCATTATAGGTGATGATTGCCGAGTTATAGGGGGAATCCTGCTTTCAATTGCCGGGCCAGCCAGTCGAACGACTTGCGTCCGGACACTTCGTGTTTCCCGGGAAATAAATCGGCCTCGAACCGGTCCCCGCGCCCTTCTTCCGCATAAATGTCCGCCAGCCTGGCGGCGGCCTCCTTGACCGAATCGGCCGGAAACAGCGGATCTTCCACGCCCGACTCGACAAAAAGCGCCCTCGGCGCCATCAATCCGATCAATTCCGGCAGATCGGCAAAAGGCCTAATCGACGGCAAATAATTGTCGATGCAATGATTCATCGCCAGCAGGCTGCCCCTGAACGTGCTCGTAAAAGCGCAGACGACGGCGGCCTTGATGCGCTCGTCCAGAGCGGCGGAGAACGAGGCGATCAGACCGCCGCCCGAGAACCCGACCGTGCCGATCCGGGCGGGGTCGACCTCCTCCCGCGACGCCAAATAATCGAGCGAGCGCATCGCTTCGCAGATGCGCAAGCCGGCCAGCGTGCGGCCGTACATCAGCAGCCGCGAGGCGAGGGAAAAGCAGGAGCTGCTTTTCCGCGGGTCCTTGCCCATATCGGCCGACAGCCTCCGGTCGCCGAAGCCGATTATTTCCGGGGCAATCACGACCATGCCCCGCTGCGCCAGCTTCACGGCATAATGCCCGTGAATGCCCGGTTCGCCGCGATCGGCGGCCCCGTCCGGCCGCAGGCCGACGATCTCCCGGCTGCCGTATCCGTGCCCGTGCCAGGCGAGCACCGCCGGCGCTTTGCCCTCCAGCCGCTTGGGCAGCAGGACGTAGGCCGGCATTTGGAGATGGAGATCGGTCGCGTAGACGACGCGTTCCAGGATGCAATCCTCCATCTCCTGCCGTTCGATAACCACCGGGGCTGCCGCCGCCGGCGCAGGAGCCGCAGGCATTTCGCCGATCGCCGCCAGCAGCTTCGCCCGCACGCCGGCTTTTCGCTCGCTCCATGTTCCATGCGCCGCCTCCTTGCCGGCGCTTTCGTAGAGGCGCTCCAAATAGAGATCCGGGCACCATGTAGACATAGACGGACTCCCTCCTCGATCCTTATTTTCCGATACCGCAAAAAGAGCTGCTCCATCGCGATGGTCAGCCCCGTACCCCAATAATCTGTCCCTGAGATAAACCTCCATCGAGGTCTTTTGAGGATGCCGGCATAGCATGAAAAACCCATGAATGACCAATATCACTAGCCATTCGCAGATAACCTGCAAAAAAGAGACTTTCAAAAAACTTGTTGAGCACGTAAAATCTGCGAAAGTCAGGCAGTGGAACTCGCGCAGAGCCGGATGGCCTGAACGCCTTGCTGTCTGGCTACGCGGAGAAAGAAAGCCTGCAAAGTGCAGGTTTTCTTTCGTTCATACGCTGAAGACGATACATTCCTGCATTTGTCAGGCTGTTGAGAAACCCCCTTTTTTCCCGGCTGCTCAAAAAAAGCACCAAAAGCATGAGCCAAATACCCCTCTCAGATCGTTTTATATCAATTTTTTCTCTTCGAGATGAGTGCCCCCACATAAAAATTGATCTGAGAGGAAACCCGTTAGACTTTCTCAACAGCCTGATTTGTGCAGGCTTTTTGCCATTATCGAAAATCCTTGCCACAGCCTGCCTACCTGCACGAAGAAAACCTGCAAAAACACATGAATTTGTGTCCTTTATCATTGGCCATGAACAATTCCTGCAAAAGTGCAGGCTTTTCACCGAACACATGGACACAGACTCACTTTCAGCAAAAATTCCTGCACTTTTGCAGGTTTTTCGCCAAAACAAGCCAATTTCGCAGGAAATACCTGCACTTTTGCAGGTTTTCTCCCTACCAAGCCACCGCATGACCACCCGCCGTACAGCACTGCAACCCGCGCCGGGAGAGGCGCTTATTAGGAAAGAGCCATTGCACAACACCAGCACTACAATCTTTGGATGTCAAAAGGACATGTCTTTCAAAAAACGTCCTGATGGCGTTAGAAAAGTGCGCGATACCTCTTTCATTACGCCGGGCCGCGGTGTTCATTGAATCTACGCTTGCCAAAACCCGAGAACATATAAATTCTTATATGTCAAGGATAAACGACACCGTCGTCCTTCTGGGACGAGCGCGTTTATCAAAGTAGATGCGAAGCAAAAGTATAAAACATATACTTTCTTATCTACTGAAAAAAGCAGCAGCCCCACCCGCCCGTCGGACGCCTAGCAGGAAATGTCCGTTTCGTCGAGCTCCTGGAAGTTTTGCCTGTACTGCCTCGGCGTCACCCCGGTTTTTTTGCGGAAAAGGGCGTGAAAAAACTTCATATCCTGATACCCGACCTGATTGGCGATCTGATAAATCGGTATATCAGTGGATTTTAGCAGCTCGCAGCATTTTTGAATGCGCACGTTTTGCAAATATTGCGTGAACGACAATCCGGTCGATTTTTTAAACAATCGTTGAAAATGGCTGGCGCTTAAAAAAAAGTAATCGGCCACATCCTGCACCGTCAAATTGTGCGTGTACCGGGATTTGATGAAATGAACGACTTCATCGAACATTTTAAACGAAACCGTTTCCATTTCATTGATCATCTCAAAACGCTGCATCAGCACCATCATCTGGATCAGCATGGCGGTGAGAACGGTCTCGAACCCGGTGCTTTTTTTCAAATATTCCCTGTACATGTTCTGCATAATCGTCGAGAAAGTGTCGTGCT
Organism: Paenibacillus sp. sgz302190; assembly: GCF_059820445.1. Lineage (NCBI taxonomy): Bacteria > Bacillati > Bacillota > Bacilli > Caryophanales > Paenibacillaceae > Paenibacillus > Paenibacillus sp. sgz302190. The sequence continues at coordinate 107,519 of NZ_JBZYAO010000007.1, read as the reverse complement.
TATCCTGAAAATGCAGCCACCGTTCCTGGCATTTTTCGTAATCGTGTATGGTATGGTAGGTCATGGAATCTCTCTGCAGCAAATGCTTCCACGAATCCAGCAGCTCAAGGCGGAAAATGCAATTGTAAATGACGAGCATTTTGTCCTGCTTCGGCGAAGACGGTCTGAATACATGCGATGTGCCGATCGGAATGACGAACAAATCCCCTTGCTTCACGGGTATGACCTGATCTTCCACGTAGTGATACCCGCAGCCTTCTCCCACAAAACTGATTTCAACGAAATCATGGCTGTGCTGCAGCGTTGTAAACGATTCCAATTCACGGTTCAAAAAGATGTTCATGCCTTTCTCGAAAAACAGATCGCCGCTTAAATGCTGGATTCTCCCATTCATAACCATCACCCTCTAATACAGGTATTTGTTATCCGCTGAACCATCGATCGCGGAACGCGGGAACCCGCCATACGCGCATCCCCCGCTCCGGCTGAACAACATGCTACTGTCCTTCCTTGATCCACTGCTCCGTCAAACAAACATATTTGATGCCTTGGCGCAAATACGAAAATGCGAGATGAATTTTGCCGTCGCGCGTCACGATAATGGAAGGGTACGAATAACCGATTTCGGTTTCTTTATATTCAAGATCCGCCATCTGCACGTTTCTGAAATACGGCCAAGTCTCGCCCCGGTCCTCCGAAATCGAAATGGTAAGCGGCGTGCGCAGCGGTTTTTTGCGGAATTCCCCTTTTCTTTGCACCCACCTGAACTGATCGCGCTCCAGCGTGGAATTGTTGTAGATCAAAGCCAGATGGCCGTTATGCAGCTTGACGAGCTGCGTCGAAGAATTGTTGTTCGGCAGGGTGCTCTTGGCCGGAACCGACCATGTCTTTCCGCTGCCTTCGGAAACGCTCGTGTACATCCGGTCCGCCTGCCGGCTGCGGAACATCGCAAACAGCGTGCCGTCGTCGAATTGCACGGCGGTCATCTGCACGCGGTGCAGGCTGCCCGGCACTTCGTGCTCTTGCCACGTCGCCCCCTCGTCAGAGCTGATCAGGACGACGCTGTAATGCCCTTCAAGCCGGCAGTAGTAGGCTGGAAGCAGCCAATCGCCGTTGTGCAGGACCAGGGGCGGATGCCGCAAAAAGATGCCGGGCCCGGCGGGTATGACCCCGGCTTCGCTCCATGTAAGCCCGCGGTCTGCGGAAGTCCTGTACACGATTCTGGACGTTCTCTGGTTGTGCGGTTCGTTCGACGTATGGAACAGCCAGAGCTTGCCGTCAGGAGCCTGGAACAGGACCGGATTTTGCTCGGACCGTTCGCGGTCTGCGGACAGCTTGACCGGAGCCGTCCACTGCCTGGAACCGGCCGGCAGCCTCGACATGACGATATCCGTATCGGGATTCCCCTCTCCGCTGCCGGAGAACCAGACGCACAGCAGGTCGCCGCTATCCACCTCCAGCAAATTGGACGCATGGTTGTCGCTCGGCTGCGGGGTAGGAAGGTATGCTTCCTCCAGCGCCGGGTCTGTTCCCGATTGCGCGACAATTCCGTTATAACGACTCATGACACACAGCCCCACCCTTCTTCTTTCTGTTTGCACACGTTTGCAATCTATGACAGCTCCTTCCAGAGCAGCTCTTTCCGGCATAACGTTTCGCTCGCAAACACGAGCTTGCCGTTTACGTACAGGCAATAGCCTTCTTCAAGATACATAAGATCCGGAGAATCCGGGGGGCCCGCCGGCGCATCCGGTTTCCGGTATGTAATCCGCAGCTCCCTGCCCGCCGCTTTCACGGAATCCAGGCAAAAATAATCCAGGCCCGTATCCAGCGGATCAAGCACGATGCGATCCTCTTCGACGGTTAAGCCCGCCACATGCGAAATCAGCAAATCGATATAGAACGAGTGGTTGTATTCCTGTTCGTCGCTCAGCGGTTCGCCCGTAGCGCTGTTGTAATGCTCGACAAGACCGGGCTGGCTGAGATCTCTTTTCATAAAATGAAGGAACGAATATTCGCGCAAATAATAGCCGAATGCTTTGTCAAATTGATGATTCCGCCGTTTGCTCTCCTTGGCGAGCGCGTCGAGCGCAATCGAGTTCGTGTAAGGCCAGGTCGGGCCGTCCCATACGCAGCCGTTGCGCCCCTTGACAAAATGGCCCATCCAGCCCCCATCCGGCGAATAGGCCGGGCAGTCGGCTGCAACCGACGGAAACGGGCACTTCGTGCGGAATTCGCTATCGCCCAACAAATGCTCCGCCATGCCGTTATAGCTATCGTCGATGATTTGCGCCCAACCGGGGTAAAAGCCGACAATATTTTTGACGAGCGCCTTCTCGTCGGTCTCATAGTGGAGATCGTAAAAAAACCGCGTCTCCTCATCCCACATCTTTTCAAGAATGTCCTGCTTGATGTCCTCGGCCATCCGGGCAAAAGCTTCCGCTTCCGGATCCCCGGCAAGCTCGCACATGCAGGCTACCGCCAGCGTGTTTAAATAATGGTAGACGGTGCGATCCACCCTCTTCAGATGGGTGTAGGTTGCCTTATCCTTCGGGTTTCTAGGGAATTGATGGAAATACCAGTAGCTCGGCTGATACTCTTTGCCTGTCCGCGTATGCTTGTATTCGATCATCAAATGATCGTTCCCGCTCCCATGAATGCGATTACATTCGGCGATTTGCGTTTTGAACGCAGGCAGCAATTCGACGATCGCATCGCGGTTGCGGTGCACCAGATACAACTGGTAAGCGGCCCAGCAGGAAAAGTTGGCGAAGGCGTGCATCACGGTATCTACCGTCAGGCAGCAGAACAGCCCTCCCTCTCCCGGCGAGGCGGCCATATTGCGCAGCGGCCCTTCGCCGTATGCCGGATCATGGTGCCACCTGGCGTCCATCAGATGAAGCGGCACGGACAAATTGATAAGCTTGCTGAACTCCCAGCCCCCTTTGCCGAAGGGCGTCTTGCTTTTTTTGTGCGATCTTCCTTCATAAAACAACGGATACGTCAAATGCCCGTACTGCGGATCGGCCAAATTGTGCCGGAGCAGGAACCAGCGGTACGTCCACGTTTTGTCGAGCACCGGGTCGCTGCTTCTGAACGAAGGCGTTTTTTCGAACCATTGCCCGTATTCCGCTCGCTGCTTGTCGATCACCCCGTCCCCATCGGGTCCATACTCCGCATAGGCCGACGCCCGGGCTTCCAGCATGTCCATGCCGTCCTTGCCCGCTATGCCGAGCGCCGCAGCGATGACGAATGCTTTCGACTCCCCCGGCTTCAAGCGCACTTCCGTTAGCATTGCGGGATCGCTGACGGCAATGGCTCCAGCGATATCGAAACTGTAGTGCTCGATGCGAAAAAGCCCCTGCAAAGTATTTCCGCTGCGCCCTCCTGCGAACGCGTCACCGTACGTTTTCAGGCGCAGCACAAGCTCTTCACGGCTCCGGTTGGTCCACGTCTGGCAGGAAACGGCGCAGTCGTTCCAGGCGATAAATTTGCGCTCGACCAGCGCAAGCCGGTTGTCCGCATATTCCATGAGCAGATGGCTCGGATACCATTCGGTCCGGCACGGCTCGAAGCTTTCCGTCAAATTGTTGTCTATTTGAAACAGCATCGGGATATTAACCTTGTGTATAAAATCGAATCTCCCGGCAAATCCGGGAACGGGATCCAAATAATCCGCCCACAGCCTCGCTCCGGTAGGGCCGAGCAGCAGTGCGCCCGGACGCGTTCGAAGCGTTTTTTTGCCCGCTTGCAATTGTTCGTCCAATTGGTTGCCAGTCAGCAATGAATCCGCCCCTTTCCAACTACTTGTTGAGAAGTTAAATGATCCCATACCATTATATAACACTGCGATGCGCGAATAGTGGCTTTTTTTCCCTAATATATAGGGCAATCCTGCTCAATCTCCGAGCGAAATTTTTTGGAAGGCGATGCGCTCCCTTTTCCACGTATAAGTCACGTACAAATCGCGCCCGCTTGCGATGACGGCCGGGTAGGAATACTGCTTTTCCCCTTCGTCCAGCAGCAGCTCGTCGTCCCAGGTCAAGCCGTTATCCCGCGACAGGCGAATCACGAGCGGCGTTCTGGGGCCTTTCAGCTTGCCTTTTTCCGGGCGCGTCGGATTGTATGCAAGCGCCAGCGTGCCGTCATCGAGCTTCGCCAGGTCGATCCCGCTGTTATTGTTGGGCAGCGTAGTCGGGTAAGCTTGGCACCATGTTCTTCCGCCATCCGCCGAATCGCTGCGGAATATCGCCCCTTCGGTGCTGCGGGCGAGCATGTGCACGATGCCCGGCGCGGATTCCCATATAGCGGGCTGAATGATGCCCCGGCCCCGCTTCTCCCCCCGGGCCTCGCTGCTGTCCGCGCCCGCGGACTCGCCCTCGCCGGTGCCGATGCCGCAAAATCCGCTGCGGTCCAAAGGGACCGGCGCACTTCGGGTCCACGTCTCGCCGCCGTCGGCGGAAAGGTCGACGAACGCCTCCCACGCGGGTTCGAGCGACGCCGGAGCGGCAATCGTGCCGTCGTGAAGCGCGACCGGTTTATTTTTGACCGGGCCCCGGCCTCCTTGATCCCCTTCGACCAAAGGAACCGGCGGGGTCCACGTCCTGCCGCCGTCCGCCGAACGCATGACCCGCGTTTCCCAATTCTCGATAGCGGCTCCAGCTTTGTAAAAAAGAAACAGCAAGCCGTCGGCTCTTCGAAAAAGGACGGGATTCCAGTGGGGCAGACCGTCTTGATCGGCCGTTTTTACGGGGGGCGTCCAGCCGCCATCCTTCCCTCTGCGCGCCGTCCAGATCGCCACGTCTCCGGCTTGCTCCTTCGTTCCGCCGAACCAGGCGGCGATCACTTCCCCGCCGGGGAGCAGCTCCAGCGTCGAGGCGTGGCAGCTCGGGAACGGCCGGTCCTCCCCGAAAATAAATTCTTTGATTTGAGCGGTATACGTCACGCTTCATCGCCTCCCGGCACGATTTCGTAAATTTGCCCGGCCTCTGTGCCGAACGCGACGACGCCCGGTCCGCAGCTCTCCGTCCGGATACGGCGCCCGTCCTGCACGCCCCGTATCTGCACCCGCTCCGCCGTCCGCAGCCGGCACTGCTTGCCGGCCATCGATCGGATGCGGGCGTGCACAAGCCGGCCCCCTGCCCATTCGATGGCGATTTCGAACGCTCCGCGCGCCCTGAGCCCTTTCACGCTGCCGCTGCTCCACGCCGGCGGCAAAGCCGGGAGCAGGCGGATTTCACCGCCGTGGCTTTGCAGCAGCATTTCGGCCATGCCGGCCACGCCGCCCAGATTGCCGTCAATCTGAAAAATGTCCTGCTTCACCTTCGGGTGCCTGTGGGCATTCATCAGATTCGGATGCAGCCCGGCGAGCAGTTCGTTCAAAAAACGGCCGGCTTCCTGCGGATTTTCCAATCGCGCCCATAGATTGACCATCCAAGCGCAGCTCCAGCCCGTATGCGCCCCGCCGTGCTCAAGACGCCGCTCAAGCGTTTTCGTGCAGGCGGCGGCAAGCTCCGGCTCGCCATGCAGCGTGATGAGGCCCAGCGGATGCAGCGCCGCCAAATGCGCCATGTGGCGATGCCCGGGCTCGAACTCTGCAAAGTCTTCGTCCCACTCCATAAGCTGGCCGTATTTCCCAATGCGAAAAGGAGGCAGCCGCAGCAGCGCCTGCTCCAATTGCCCTACAAAGGCGGCATCGGTATCCAGTTTGCGGCCGGCTTCCAGACAATGGGCGAACAAATCCCGGATCAGCGCGATATCCAGGGTCGCTCCCTTGGTCACGCTGCTTTTTTGCCCATCCGGTGTTATGAAAAAATTTTCCGGCGACGTGGAAGGGCAAGTGACCAGACTGCCGTCCTGCGCTTCGACGAGCCAGTCCAGGGCAAACAGCGCCGCTTCCTTCATCGCGGGGTAAGCTTGCCTGAGAAAGCCTTCGTCCTGGCTGAACGCGTAATGCTCCCACAAATGCTGGCACAGCCACGCCCCGGCCAAGGGCCAAAAGGCCCAGCTCGGCGATCCGCCCACAGGCGTCGCAGTCCGCCAAAGATCGATGTTGTGGTGAGCCGTCCAACCCCGGCAGCGGTAATGAACGCTTGCCGCCTTTCGGCCGGTGACCCGCAGGTCCTCGATCAGCTCGAACAGCGGCTGATGGCATTCCGCCGCATTGGCCGTTTCCGCCGGCCAATAGTTCATTTCTACATTGATATTGGTCGTCCAACTGCCGCACCAGGGCGGGCGGACGCTGTCGCTCCAAATGCCCTGCAAGTTCGCCGGCTGCGTGCCCAGACGAGAGCTGGACAAGAGCAGGTAGCGGCCGTACTGGAAAAACAGGGCGGCAAGGCCTGGATCGTCCCCGCCCTCCCGGACCGCCCGAATGCGCGTATCCGTCGGCATTCCCGCCTTATCGCCGCCGGCCAGTTCGAGCGATACTCTGCCGAAAAACGCGCGGTAATCGCGCATATGCCGCTCCTTCAAGCGGTCGTACCCGAGCGCAGCGGCCCGGGCCAGCCGCGCGTCGCACAGCCCGCCCGGATTTGTGCCCGCTGCGGCCGGGTCCCGGTCGAAGCCGCTGTAGCCGGTCGCTGCGGCCAGCAGCAAAGTGACCGTGCCCGTCCCGCTGACGCGAATCCGCCCGCCGCTCGCTTCCACCCTGCCCTGGTCGGCAAGCGCGAGCAGGTGAAGCTCGAAGCCTATGCCTCTCCCTTCGGCATACTGCACCGGATCGGACGTTTTGACCGTATTGGGTTCAACATGTACAGGGCAGCTCCCGGACAGCGTCACCCGGTTCCACGACGCTTTGCAAACCTGGAACTGCAGCGGGCTGTGCAGCACGGCGGTAAACCCGGTTTTGCGCCCGCTGTGCAAACGTATCGCCATCACCTGATCGACGGCCGATACGAACAGTTCGCGGACATATTCGGCTTCGTGCATGCGGTACTGCACACGCACGATGCCTTCCGTGAGGTCCAGTTCCCTGCGATAGTCCGTATACGCATAGTCCGAGGGGGCGGTTTCTTGATCGAAAATAAGCTCCAAATCCCCGAGCGGCATGTACGATTCGATCTCGGGCCCTTCCATATGGCGCTCGATAACCGCCTCCGCTTCCGCGTATTTTCCCGCAAAAATCAGCCCGCGCACCCGCTCCAGATGGCCCGCCGCATCAGGATTGACCGTTTCCCGGGGTTCCCCCGACCAGAGCGTATCCTCGTTCAATTGAATGCGTTCCCGGTCCACGCCTCCGTACGCCATACCGCCGAACCGGCCATTGCCGACAGGCAGCGCTTCGAACCACGACCTGGCCGGCTGCGCATACCACAGCGCCAATTTGTTCATCGACATACGGTTCCCTCCACTTTTACTCGTACAGCCAATCCAAGGTGTCAATGCCGTCGTTTTTATGTTCGACATCGCGCGGCCGGAGCGCCTGTCCGGCGGGGATAACGCCCGCAATCAAGTAAGCTCCCCTGCCAAAATCGAGCGTATGCCGCCCGGCTTCGTACCTGAAGGCGTGAATATTTACCGAAGGGTATGCGTACAGGCGCAGCCCTTTGCGCAGTACCGGAGCATACCCGCCCCGGTCGTCCGCATGCGTGTTCTCCTCCAGACTCGGAACTTGCAGCCACTGCTCATCCTTGGAGTTGAAATAGCCGATCAGCACGTTCGCAGGCTGATGCAGTTCAAGCTCGATCGCCGTGCCGCCCCGGCCCGCTTCCATTTGGCTGAACCGTATCCCTGTCAGCCCTTGCAATTCCTCCGCGCAGCCGACAATGTGAATATCGCCGTCCGTGAACACCTGCGCCTCCTTCTCCACGCGGTACGTCTCCGCGTTCCCGGAATGCAGCGTGAACGGGGCTTCGCGGTAGGCGGCGATCGGCTCCTCCCGGTGCTTGAGCGCTTCGGGCAAAATGCCGGACTTTAATTCGTCCAAATGAAACCGGAAGCGGTTCAGCTCCGTTTCGTAGACAGGCAGGCAATCCGTCCAGTGCCGGAATTCGAGCCCGCCCCGGACAGGCACTTTCCGCTGCGGCGTCTGCATGCTGTTGGCGTACAAATACGTTTGCTCCGTGAGAGCCGTCAGCTCGCGGTAGCTGTCCAGACTGCGCTCCAAATGAACGGCGGCCTCTTCCAGCAAGTCCAGCCGGTCGAAATACGCCCCTTTTACCGTATGCTTATACGTTAAAATGAGGATCGCCGCCCGGACCTTATGCGCGTACGCCTGCACCATATGGCGGATCGCCTGCACGTCGCCCGTCAGGCGCTCGAACTCGCCGTGGCCCTGGGCGACGTGAGCCTGCGCCCGCTCGATCGCCGCCGCCGCATCGCGGGCGTGCCGCTCCGCGTCGGCGATCGCATCCGCCGGCGTCTCGCCGGTATGCGTCCCGCCGCTCAGCTCGCGGACGACATATTCCTCCAGCCGCTCGCCCTGCGGCGACTGGGATTCCCACAAATCCGGCCACGGCATGTGCCGCTCCGGATTCGTCAGTTGGCTCATCGTCATGCCGAGGCTCATCGTTTGACGGTTGCCTTCGGTAATGCCGAATCTGCGCAGCAATTTGGGCGCGCATTCCCCTGCGGCTTCGCAGGCGTCCAAAACCGCTTCGCCCGCCTCCCTGCTCCCGAACCGCGCGGCCAGCGCTTCCGCCCAATAATGCCGCTCGGCTTCCGGATCGCGGTCCGGGTTCCAGGCATAGCGAAACCAGGCCGCAAACCAGATCCAGTCGCGGTCCAACTGCCTGAGTCTTGGCTCCGCCTTGTCCGGGGCGTACGGCCAATCCCAAAAAAACAAAGGATACAAATGAAGCCCGTTCGCCTTCAGGCGATAGCGGGCCGCCTGCATGCATTTTTGAATAAACGACGGCGCGCCGTAGCGGAAAGGCTCCAAATTGGCCAAAATATGCACATTTACAATATGAATCGTCTGCAGCGAGCCGAGCCGGTTGTGGATAGCCTGCCATTTGCCTCGCGGCGTGTACGTGGTCAGCGATTCGCCGTTATATTTGGCTTCCGTGTACAGATTCGGATACAGCGGCAGCGCGGCTTCAATCACTTTTTGCAGCTCGATGGCATGGGAACGCAAAATAATCGGCGGCTTCTCCTTCGCCCCGGAATGCCGCAGCCCTTCCAGCAATCCGGCCAAAATCGTTTCGGTAAACCACTCGACACCGTAAATTTGCCCCTGCAGCGCCTCACCGAGACAAATCATCATCCCCACATTCGGAAACGAGCGGACAAAAGCGGCAATCGACTTGCGGTAGTAATCGCTTGTAATCGGCAGCGGCTTCGGCTGGTGCAGCTTCAAGCCGTGCTTTTCGGCGAACGGCAGCGGGATGTGGATGTTGTAAAATTTCAGCACGACCCATATGCCCCGGCGGTCCGCTTCTTCCGCGAGCCAGCGGAACGTCTCCGCGTTCAGCGCGAATTCCTCTTCCGATACCTCCAGTGCTTCCGGGTAATCCTCCAGCTTTACCAGGGATGAGAACGGATGGCCGGACCACAAATAAACGACATTGCACCGCTGCCCGACCATCATATCGAGAAAATCGCGCCACAACTCCCGGTCGTAAAACCACGGAAACCGAGCCGGGGTCAGCGGATACTCATACGTCTGGCGCGGCGGCTCGACGGTCGTTTTTTGCAGGCCGATTGCCGGCCCTCGCAGTTTAAAGCGCGGCGCATCGCCGTAAGCGATATCGCCCGGCAGCTTGCCGAGGGCGCGGATGCGCATCGCGAGCTCCAGACAGCCATACAGCGCGCCGGAGTCGCTTCCTCCGGAAACCGCCAGCAGCCCCCCCGGGCAGGAGGCCAAATAAAATCCTTCTCCCTCCGGGGCTTCCGTATGGTACAGCAAAACTTCGCTCCGCTCCAATTGCTGCAGCAATTCGGACTCCAGCCGGTTCCCGATGTAAATTTTCGTTCCCTGTGTTCCCTGTGTGCCCTGTGTTCCCTGCGCTCCCTGTACCGATCGGTAATTATCCGGCGTCCACTGTCCTTCTTCCGTCCGCACCACGAAGCCGCAATCCTGCAGCGCCTGTTTCAGCTGCAAAATGCCGTATTCCACCCGCGGCGCGGGATTGCGGTCGCAGCCCAACGTTACGGCTTTCATCTCGGGCCGCCCCCTTCCTTTAAAAACAGCTCGATAACCGGCACCGGCACATCCGGCTTTCTGACAGGCAGCGACAGCACCAGCGTACCTTCGTCTCTGCCCTCTTTATACGCCCCGTTCTCGATGCCGCTTGCCACGAAGCCTTCCTTGAACCGGATTTCCGATGCGTCATTAAGCAGCTGCGCATACTCCACCCGGCCTGCCATGCCGTACAGGTGAATGCTTTTAAAAGGCCAGCTGTATACGTGAACGTACAGCCGGTTCCTTGCCGGATTATAGGTCAACCGGCAGTCCTGCGGACACCCGATATCGTCCGGCGCTTGCGTGCAGCCGTAGATGGAACGGCTGTGGCGCTTCATCCATTCGCCGATCCCTTTCAGGCGGTCTATCGTGCGCTCGTCAAACTCGCCGCGCCCGGTCGGGCCGACGTTCAGCAGCAGGTTGCCGCCCTTGCTCACGATATCGATCAGCATTTTGACCAGCATATCGACGCTTTTCCACGATTCCTCATCGCGGTAATACCCCCACGAACCGCTGAACGTATGCGGCGTCTCCCAGACGACGCGCTTGCCGTCGATATTCACCCAACGGGTCGGCAAATATTGCTCCGGAGTCGTAATATCGCCGCCGACCTGCAGCCGGTCGTTCAGCAAAATGTCCGGCTGCAGCGAACGGACAAGCCTGATCAGCTCCTCGCTGCCCCAATCGTCCTTCCCTTTGCCGGGCAGCCCTTTTTCCGCCGGGAACGAAAAGTCATAAAACAGCAGATCCACCTTGCCGTATTCCGTCAGCAGCTCTTTCGTTTGTCCGTACAAATATTCCCGGTACATGGAAAAGTCCTTCGCCCCGCTTTCTTCGGAGCCGGCAGCCTCCGGGTCGAACCGCAGCGGATGCTTCGTGTCGACGGTATAATGCGGATGATGCCAGTCGAGCAGCGAATAATAAAAACCCATTTTCAAGCCCCGGCTGCGGAACGCCTCGGCCATCGGCCTGATCAAATCGCGACCGGCCGGCGCGTTCGGCGCCTTGTAATCGGTCAGCTTACTGTCCCACAGGCAAAATCCTTCATGGTGCTTGGCCGTCGCCACCGCATACTTCATGCCTGCGCCGGCGGCGAGCTGCGCCCACAATTCCGGATCGAACAGGTCGGGATCGAATTTGTTCATATATTTGCTCCGGTACTTTTCCCCGCTCGATTGCTCTCTGGACTGCAGCCATTCATGCCTCGCCGCCAGCGAATACAGCCCCCAATGAATGAACATGCCGAAGCGGTCGTGCGTAAACCATCCGCTGTCTCCGGCCGTCGGTTCAACTTCAAACATCAATCTCTCTCCCCCTTCGTTAATCAAAAACTTGCAAAACGGACCGGCCCCCGTCCACGACGAGATTCGCCCCGGCAATAAATGCGGCCTCATCGGAAGCGAGAAACAGCGCCGCATTCGCGACATCCGCCGGTTTCCCGAATCGCCCCAGCGGGTGAGCCGCCAGCATCGCGCTGCGCTTTTGCTCCCGGTTCGGATAAGTTCTCATGTAGTTCTCGGCCATCGGTGTCTCGATATACCCCGGACTGACCGTATTCGCACGAATGCCCTGCCCGCCGAAATCGACGCAAATCCCCTGGGCCATAGCCAGCATGCCCGCTTTGGAAGCGTGATACGGAAAATGATTTTTCTGCGTGCGCGACACATGGGTCGAGCCGATATTGACGATGCTGCCTCCCCCATGCTTCAGCATGATCGGGATCGCGTGCTTGCAGCAGTACCATGCGCTTTTCAAATTCAAATTCATCACATGATCCCACTCCGCCTCGCCGGAAGTCACGACGTTCGCGCTGCCGCTGACTCCCGCGTTATTTACGAGAATATGCAGAGCGCCAAAACGCCCTTCGGCCGCCTCCATCAAATCCATCACACTGGACTCGGCGCGTATGTCGGCGTGGGCGAACATGCACCTCCCGCCCGCCTGGACGATCTCTTGGGCGACCCGTTCCCCATCTTCGGCGATATCATTGATAACCACACTCGCTCCCTCTTCGGCGAACCTTCTGGCGACAGCCTCTCCGATCCCCGAAGCCCCGCCGGTAACGACGGCCACCTTGCGCTCCAACCGCATGCTTTTCTCCCCTTTGACGATCCGCTAACGACCCGTGCCCGGCTTCTGCGCGCTGCTTGCGACCGGCGGCATCGAGTTCTTGATCAGTTTACAAGAAAGTCCGAAGCCGATTATAGGGCGAATTCATCAAAAATATAGGGCGGCGCACTTCACCTTCCAATTATTACATCCTTCGCCTTTAGTGCGGGGGTATGCAAAAAAGGCCTACTCCTAACTCATGATTCAAGTTGGAATAAGCCTTTGAAAGTTCAAATATTTGTTTTTTGGGTTGTTCTGTGCATCCGGTTGTAGGAGTTGCAAAAAGTACAGCAGTTAGTGAGAAATGTTAGATTCTAATAAAGTCTTCATCTCGTGGCTTGATAAGCCAATTTTCAGCTCTCCATTTATTGTAATACTTGAATTTATAAAATGTGCTTCACCAAAGCCAATGATATTTTGGAATTTCGTATTCGCAAAGTGACAATTGGTAAATTTTACATTCTTAAAAGTTGAATTATTAAATGTTGATGATAGAAACTCTGTGTTTTCAAATTCTACTTCTGAAAATGTTGAGTCATCCATATAAGTTAGCTCAAGTTTGGAATGGGAAACTTTCACGTCGTAAAATTGAGATTCATAATAAGTAGTTCTAAATGAATCTAAGTTATTGAGAACTGTTGAATTAAAACTCGAATAATCAGCCTTACCTTTCCTAAATACATTTTCCGAAAATTTGCAGCTATTAAAGGTGCTGCCGCATAGCGATGCTCCGCTTAAATATACTTTTGAAAAGTCGCAATTATTAAATACTACTTCTAAAAAACTGCTATTGTTCAAATCATATCCCGTAAATACTATTCCATCAAAAGAAGTATCTTGATAAATAAGTTCGCACACTTCTTTGGATAGCCCCATTGAAAATTCAGTATATTTCTTTAACTTTGTAAATAGATCCATTTACTACCACCTCCTAAGGCCATACAACTATTTTATCCATTAAACCTTGATTTGAAATTTCTCGCAAAAGCTCTGCTTTGTTCTCCATACTTAAATTTGAGACATCAAGTATTACATTTTCACCTTCACTTAGAGAGTTATTAACTGACCTCATGGCGCTTGAAAGTTTATAACCTCCCTTTTTGGGCGGATAATTTGAATTAAATGACTTAACATCCCACGCTTGCCCTTTGGCATCTATAAATTCCGCCTTTCCAGATGGATCTCTAGTTATAGGCCCGTCTAGTTTTCTTGCCTGCTCTAGTTCTAACCCGACCCTTGCCTCATGGTTTCCTTTATCAATATCAATCTGCCTTGTGGAACCTGCATGAGCCGGATCGTGTGCCAATTCGTCTAACTTTGCTTGAGTTCTTCCTCCAGTATAATTCCCATCCTTATCATAGAGGTTAGGTTTATTACCTTGTCCCGTCCCCCCGGAAGAATCGCTCTTAAAGCTCTGCACCAAATCACTGCTATCTTTGCCCAGATTTTTCGCACCCTGAAAAGCCATGGAGCTGGCATGGCCGATGACAACCGCACCGGCAATATTTAAGGCCACGCCCGGTACGACGCCAACTAAAGTGCCGTCCAGAGCGGTTCCGATGACCTCACCCACTCCGCCTATCGTTGCTTCCCCAGCAGCTCCTACCATAGAAGCGATATCTCCGACGATCTTCCCCGCCAAATAGGCTTTCGGATGCTCGGTGATGGCTTCGTTCTCTATTATTCCCATTGTCGCATTGCTTAATGCCGCATTGCCTGCACCCTGAAGAAATGAGCCCGCCACTGTAGATTGGAAAAACTCCTCAATTTCTCCTTCTACATAATCCATCAGCTTGGCTTTCGTATTCACCATTGTCGCGTAGGCTTCAAGTGCTGTCAATCCCAGTTCCTTCAAATTCGCTTGACTTATATCTGCATAAACATGATCAAATAATGCCAACATCACCTTCGCGGTATTGTTAATCGGAGATAGAAAGTCCAGCCCTTTGCTGACGACATTCTTCACAAAAGAAAGAATACCGCCGGCAGTTATCGCTTTGCCTTTCCCGTCCGCCTCATCGAATTGATTCGCTTTTTTCGTGGCGAAGTCCTGGATTTGCCGCAGTTCGCAGCGCAGGTCCTGCAGCATCCGGTCAATCGATTGGTAGCCGCTGTCCACATCGTACCGCTGGCGGCTGGACATTGCGAGTCCGTTCATCGCGCCGCGAAGCTGGCTTTGGATGCGCTCCAGTGTCCCGATCGTCGCATAAAGCTCGCTCGCCGTGGCTCGCAGCGTCGATGTGTCTACACGTATTTGCACCTAAGTTCCCCTTTCGTTAGTGGACCGAAGCTCTTTTAATGCGTTACCCTCGCGCCAAAATCGTCATAACTGGACAAATCCCCGTGATAGAACGCCACATCGCCATCCATCAGCGTGAACGTGTTGCCGTATTTATCCGTCGTCGTATTGCTGAATCCTTCCATCTGCCATTGGTTGTCCAGCGGGACGCTCTCCCCGGACAGCCGGTAATAGCGCAAAAAGGGATTCACATAATCGGCACTCTTGATGCTCTCCAAGTTGAAATTCACGATGATGTAGCCATCCTTCAAAAAGATCGGCGAATGATCGTCCAGCCCGCGATGTTCGTGCCCGCTGCTACCACATAAGGAGCCGCCGGCAAGCTGTACTCGCCATACCAGTGCTGGATCGAAGCCAGCGCCCGCTGTGGATCGACCGTGCTCGGCACGCCGGTTTTCGGTCCGATCATCGTCCGCGTCAGCCATGGCGATGTGAACCATGCGTAGGCGTTGCCGACCCACGACTTGCGCTTAGCCCGGTACAAAAAATCGCTCACCCCATAGTTGTCCGCCACATACGCAGCCGTATCGGCGAGCTCCTCGCCCGGCACATTGCGCATCGTGTCGTTCAGCAGCACATGCCGCTGCTGCTTGTCGTCCGCGGAGCCGATTTTTACAAAATACCTCACCGGTTTCTCCGAGTAGGCGTGGTAGTACAAATCCACCGGGATGCGCCCCGTGCCATCCTTATTCACAAAATAAAACGATGGCGTGATCCGAATTCCATCCCGGCGTCCGAACATGTTCCCTTTCGTCTTCAAGTCGAATTTAAAATGATACCCGGTCTTGATCGACACGGTATGGTCATAGCCTGGAAACGGGTGGCTTCCCGGGTGAATCGGCAGCACATACGGATAGCTGTTGCCCCGCGGGTTTCCGTCGATATCGTTCGTGCCGGTCCAGTACGAAACGCCTGTCGGCGAGATGCCGTCGCTCGTGCGGAACACGTACTGCCAGTCGTAGTCGCCGATATCCGTGATATGAAAATCATACAGCCTGCCGATCACCTCCACCGGGATCGTGTTCGTCGCAACATGATTCGGCCAATCGAAATTGGCGCTCGTTTGTGTCGTAAAGTCAGTAGGCGCATTGATCGCAATCGACCGAAAATGAACCGTATAGAAGCCTTCGTCGATCCACGTCGGCATGATGAACGTCATGTCCGGCTGATTCACCGGAATGTCGACCCAGGTGCCGGCCGTGATGTACGCCGACTTGTCCGCATTCCAGACGTCGAACTCGAAGCGGACTTGCTTGTTGGCGGTGTACTTGGCGTAATCGCCGTAACCGCCCGTGACCCCGTACCCGCCGAAACCGGGGTACGCGTCATGCTGGCCGGTCGTCGGCACGAACACCGTGAACGGCCGATCCAAAATGACCGCCGCCCGCCCTGCGGTGGGCACGACTTTTTCGTTGTGCGCCTGATCGTCGGTCACAGACGGATACATGACCACCGGTGTGTGCACCGTCACCGGGTTGATGCCGTCGATCGGATACGTTTTATCCGATCCGCCTTTGACATTCCCCGGGATCAGCGGGTAATAGATCGTGCCGGTCGTCGGCTGGTCCGCCCGGTTGACGAACGAATTGCTGACGACGTAGCCATTGCCGAACAGCACATCCCGGCCGATTTGCGTCGGCTGCGGAATCGTTCCCGGCGTCTGTCCCTGATCGGCGTGCCGGGAATTTTCCATAACGGTTACGCCGTTAAACACGACCAGGTCATTGTTCACCTGGTTGCGGCCCACGGCGTTCTCAGCTGCTGATTGAAACTCCGGCGGCGGTCCGGCGCCTGTTCCCAGGTTAACCGGATTACAAGCAGCCAGATGCACATGCGTGGCCACATCGTCGTTATTGCCGGATTGCAGCGTTGGCGCCGTATAACCATGAGGGTCCAACTGAACCGTATCATCGGGATAGCCGCCGAGCGCATAATTCGTGATCGTGGACTTCTCTAATCCGTAGACTTCTAAATTGTCGATCTGCCAGTAACTATATGGCCGTTTGACGATCATAGTTTGGTTTACGGTTTCCTTCATAGGGGCCGGTGGCACCCCTTCCCCGCCGCCCTCCGTCCAGACGTATGTTTTGGTCACTTCAACCGCATACGACACCTCGCCGGTCATATTCGCAAATTGATTTTGAAATAAATAATTCAGCCCCAACACGTTCGCATAGAGGCTTTCCGAAGTCGGGATTCCTTTTAACACATCGAATCTTTCCGCATCCCGCATATCCGCGAGAAGCACGCCGCTTGTCGCCGGGTCCATGACGGCGGCCTGATTGATCGTTCCTTTGGCCGGGGGGCCGATTTGCCGGGTGCACCTGGGTGGAGACCCGCAGCTGCTGGATACCGTCACCGATGCGGTACCCGTTTGATTGATGCCTGCCGCTGGATCGACATAGCGCGCTGTGATCGTAGCGCTGCCGGCCGAGCTTGCCGTGACCAATCCGCTTGAGTTCACGGAAGCTGCTGCCGGATTCGAGCTTGACCATGTCGTGTTCGGGCTGCTGGAAACATTTTGAGTCGTCCCGTCCGGTTTTGTTAAAGTCGCCGTCAATTGTTTGGTTGCGTTCATACCGGGACTTAAGCAGCCTGCAGGAACGTTTACCGTTAGACCGGCTGCCGCCGGTCGGTATTCGGCAACAATGGTGGTACCGCCGATATTCATCGTTATATTTCGGTTTGTTAAGTGAGCATCCCCTATCACTTGCGGAAACTTGATGTCGCTCGGATCCATCGTGGGGTAAATATATGATTTTGAAATCGGGACCGTTTGTCCATTGTGATCATAAACAGGAGGAAGGTTGTAAGTCACACTTTCCAAATAACGGTACACATTTTCGGTCTTCACTATATCAATGAGCGTTCTCGTGGTTCCGTCTGCTGAAACCAGATATCTTTCTACGGTTAAAGGTTCATAAGGCGTATACGATGCAGGTATATCATAATAATCATCAAGATCATCCGGGTGGGCCCATGGTTCCGCACGTTTAATTTCTTGAAGTGTATAAAAAGGTCCACGCCTTGTGCTCCCGTCGGACGCATTGAACGATTCCATGATTGCGCTGAAATAGATGGGTTGCCCCGGCTGCAGGACAGAGTCAAAGCTGTCAAAAAAATCCCGATCGACCGTAGCTCCGTCAAATTTAAAGGTAGTTCTTACCGGTTCGCCAGGGATTGGCGTATTCGGAAATTGAGTTATATTCGCCGCATTGTTATAAACTACAGTACCGGTTAGATCCATCGGCTTGCAATTGCCACTTGAACATGCCGGAGCACTATGAATCATCCACCCGACAATTCGGTACCGAATACCGGTTGTGGCAGCAGTTGAAGTAATGTCAATTGTTACATCATGTGAACTTTCCTCCAAATAAATTGACACTGGGTAGGCATACGTCCACAAAGATGGCAAAAGCACTAGTAACAGTGCCGTAAGAAATACAATTGATATATTTTTTTGTAGTTCTTTTCATAGGTTATTTGCCTTCTACTCTGCATGATAGGTTTTATAAGCAAAGAATGCAGCATCAGATGTTATTTTCTTTTCTGCAAGTTGCGAAGCAAAATTTTCTGACGCAATGGCCACATCTGTATAACCAATATACCACACGTCTTTTTCAATATTTTTCGGCCCCCATATATCGACAAACAAATTTTTGTTTTCATCAAAACTGGTTACTCTAAACCGAAACATACTTCGTACCCAATGCTTATTATCGCCGAAAAAAACGATAGAAGGTTCTGGTGTCACAGTGCCTTCAATTCGAATGTGATTTTGCTTCACCCACTCGACATACTTTTGGGCATCACCACTGACGTGCTTCGGAATATTAACGGTTTGTACGAAAGCATCCACCCAGTTTTGGTCTATTGTCTCGTAATCCACATTCAGTATCTGATTGCCAAACTGTGATACGAGTTTAACCCATCGATCGACTGTATCCCTAGAGTAATATCTGGAGTCATGGATGATTTCCTTTGCAGTAAAACGGGTCAAATCCGTCTGAAACGGATGTTTATGTTCGTACATTTCATTGGGAATATCCTGTAGGATGTAAGGGAAATCACCGCTATTCGACGGCAGATTTGTTGTGCGAATCGCGCGTCCCCAAGGATCTTTGGGGGCATTCGTGGATTGCTCCGCACTGGCAACGGCTTTTTCATCGACGGCCAGCGAATGACCTCCCTTAACAGTCAAAATGCGTTCAATTGTCGTTACCGCCTGAGCCCGTGTCGTCGGTTGGTCTTCCCCGAGCGTCCCCCTATCATCTAGACCGGTAATCAGACCGGCTTTGGTCGCTAGATACATCCACTTCGTGTCATCAATGTTCTTGTCGGCGGTTGCGGCCCTAACAGCCGTTCTGGCCATTTCTTGACGCGTCATCGGCGTGTTCCAATCCCCGCTCGTAAAATCGCTCCGCTTATAAATCCCCGCGTTGGTCGCCGCGTTAACGTAAGGCAAGTACCAGTCATTACCTTCGGTTACCCCTGAGATTGGAATATGAAGCGCGGTATCGACCAGTTTGATAAACTCGGCGCGCGTCACTTTTGCATTCGGTTTGAAGGAGTGGTCCTGGTATCCGTCGACATATCCTTTTTGTACCGCGCCGGCGATGGTCGTCTCCGCCCAATGCCCTTTTGTGTCGCTGAAGCTGCCTGTAGAAGCCGTACCGGTGGCATTTGTTGTTTTCGTGCCTGGCGTAGCGGCGGTTGAATCAGCTTTGACATCCGGAATTGAACTTCCCAGTAGTGCAACAACTGCCAGTGATGTAATCAAATGGGCTCTCATTTTTATGCCTCCATAGTAAAAAAATTACTTTTCCCAAAATAAAAAACCAACTGCCTTTGGCGGCCCGGCTGCCGTTTCCCCGAGGGAAGTCTAGCGACTTGTACCCCGTAGAAGTAGGCCCGTGGCTTTGCGTCCCTGTCTTTCGAACAGGTTTGCCTTTTCAATTCCACTTGGTTCTTAGGTATTTAAAACTATAAAAATAGTACATTAGATTTAATATGAGTTCCATATTAACCCATAAACTAACATATTTCCACAAAAAAAATTATACCTTGCGCTCAACGCGTTTGTTTTACACCCCCCGCTAATTAGCTTTACAGCTTTTAGGTGATCGCTACCTTCAAAAAAAGATTCATCGACACGCCCAAAATAAAAAGCCGCCCCCATCGTCGTAAGATGGTACGCAGCTTTTCGGTCTGGCGTGCTAGAACCGGCGGCACATCTGCCTAGCAACACAAAGAAAACCTGCAAAAGTGCAGGTTTTTGCTCGTTGATAGGCTGGCAATGAAACAATTCCTGCAAATGTGCAGGCTTTTCATCGAACACGTGGACCTCAGGCTCGTTTAAGCGAAAATTCCTGTATAATCGCAGGCTTTTCGCCAAAACGAGCCACTTTCATGGAAAAATCCTGCACTTTTGCAGGTTTTCGGGCTGCCTGTGCCTATGCCGATGCTGTGCCTACGCCTATGCCGTGCCAATGCCAACACCCAGCCGCTTCATGAATGACCGCGCCCCAAATCAGCTCCCCCCTGGCTGCCCCAGCAAACGCCACCCAAGCCGCGCAGCTTCCAGCGCGCGGCGTTGCACCGCATGACGGCAGCCGGCCGACCATTCCACAATCTCCCGGAATCACTTGTTTCCGGGAAAAGGCACCATAACGGCCTTCAGCCATGTCACGGCCATCAGCATGTCCCCGAGCGGGTTCATATGTACGCCGTCGGTAGTCGAATCTTT
This sequence comes from Paenibacillus sp. sgz302190, assembly GCF_059820445.1. Taxonomy (NCBI): domain Bacteria; kingdom Bacillati; phylum Bacillota; class Bacilli; order Caryophanales; family Paenibacillaceae; genus Paenibacillus; species Paenibacillus sp. sgz302190. Next base: position 87,239 of record NZ_JBZYAO010000007.1, on the reverse strand, counting down.
GCCTGTTTCACTTGCAATAAAATCGATAAACGCTTGATGCGTGGGCACCAGGATCGCGTCGAACTGTCCGGCGAGCCGGTTCACGATGTCCACGTAAGGGCGCAGCAGTATATTTCCCGTCGCATCCGGGTACTCCTTGATCACCGTAGGCTGCATGAGGATCGGGCGGCAGCCGGGTATTTGCTTCGTTTGTTCCAGCAAGTGACGGTATACCGCTTCGAATTTGTCGGGGTACACCTGCTCCGCATCCGGTGAGTCCAATTGCCGCCACACGTCGTTGATGCCGATCGAAACCGATACCCACTGCGGCCGGTGATCGAGCACATCGAGTGTCCAGCGTTTTTCCAGGTCGGTCACGCGGTTGCCGGAAACGCCTTCATTTATGATTTTCAGCGAAAGATTCGGGTACGCCGCCGTCAAGTAATCGTGAATCAGGCGAACATAGCCCGACCCGAGCTTCAGGGGATCTTTTTTTCTTCCTTTGTCAGTGATGCTGTCGCCGATAAACACGATCTTGTCCTTGGCTTTAAACGGCACGGTAACGCCTCCTCATGTTGCCGCCGGCAAACGGGCGGCTTTTTACCCCCTCATCCTACGCCGGGTTGTCTGCCAAGTCAATGCGGCCGGCGGCCGAAGGTAGCATCGACCTATATATCGGATACAATCCCCCCCACAGCATGAAAGCGGTTAATTGTAAGCTGAAAATGGCAATATCCGCGATAAAAGCCAGCGAAAATAAAGGAGCGTGCCGCATTGCAAATCCAGCCCTATATGACGCCTTACAAATTGGGCGCGCCGGTTCTTGCCGGTTCCGGTAAACCCGGCCATTTCGATGAACGAGCCGTGGATTGTCCCTTCGTTTTTCAGCATAACGATATGTTTTACATGATGTATGTCGGATTCGACGGCATCGGCTACCAGACGGCTTTGGCCGTCAGCAAAAACCTGCTCGACTGGGAGCATCTGAGCGTCATTTTACAGCGCAACGAGCATGGGGCCTGGGATTCCGTCAATATAGCCGGGACGTGGATTTTGAAAGAGAATCGCATCGATGCCCCTCCCGTTCTGAAAAAATGGAACGACAAATACTGGCTCGTCTACCACGCCTATCCCGAAACCGGGTACGAAGAGGGCTCGGCGAAAATCGGAATTGCCTGGACGGAGGACGAGCGGCTGCTGGAGTGGCACAAATGCCCGGATCCGATTTTGACCCCCGAGGAAGGCGCAGATTGGGAAAAAGGCGGGCTCTATAAAGAATGTCTGATTGAGCATGAGGGCGCATTTTATTTGTTCTATAACGCCAAAAACAAAAATAAAGGCAGATGGATCGAACAGACGGGAGTCGCCTTCTCCCGGGACTTGCAGCAATGGCAAAGATACGAGCGCAATCCTGTACTGCCCGTGACTCCGGACGAATGGGACTGCGGCTTCGCCAGCGACCCGTGCGTGCTGCACGACCCCGACCGCGGCCTGTGGGTCATGTATTACTTCGGCTACAATTACAAGCAGGCGCAGGAAGGCATTGCCCTTTCCGGCGATTTGCTGCATTGGGACAAATACCCCGAACCGATTATCCGAGTCGGAGATGAGGGCAGCATTGACTCCATTTTTGCCCATAAGCCGTCCGTCATTACGCACCAAGGCGTGCTTTATCATTTTTACTGCTCCTGCCGGCCGTACCGGGAGGACGATCCGACCAAAAACTACGGCAAAGAGTTCAGGACAATCAGCGTCGCCGCTTCACAGCCGATTTTCGGCACATCATCGTGATTGTAAAGGAGACCGGAACCGATGCAAGTGGATGAAATGTATGTGGAAAGCAAGCGCTGCCCGCTCGGAGTCGGCGTCGGCCGCCCGGCTTTCGGCTGGAGCTTCCCGCCGGCGGCCGAACGCCTGCAAATGCAAAGCGCTTACCGGATCATCGTAACGGACAGCGCAGGCGGCAGCGTATGGGACAGCGGCAAACGCTTAAGCAGAAACAACGTGCACATCGTCTACGACGGCGCTCCCCTCCAATCCCGAAACCGCTACTATTGGAAGATTCAGGTTTGGGACAGCGGCGGCCGAATGACCGAAAGCCCCGTATCCTGGTGGGAAATGGGGCTGCTCGGCCAGGGCGATTGGTCGGCCCGATGGATCGGCGGGCGCAGCAGCGCGCCGCAGGCAAACGCGCAGGCTCCGCTCCCATTGTTCAGGCGCGAATTCCGCGTACACAAGCCGGTGGCGAGGGCCAGAGCCTATATATGCGGTTTGGGGCAGTACGAACTGCGGCTGAACGGGCATAAAGTCGGTGACAGCGTGCTGGAGCCGGGATGGACCGACTATAACAAAACGTGCCTTTATTCCGTGTACGATGTGACCGGCGCACTGAACGAGGGCGCCAATGCGATTGGCGTCATGCTGGGGAACGGATTTTTCAACGTGACAGGCGGCCGCTATACGAAGTTCAAGCGTTCATTCGGCACGCCCACATGCATCGTCCAATTGGAAATTACGTATACCGACGGCACGAGCTCGACGATTGCCAGCGATGGAAGCTGGCGCACCGCGCCGGGGCCGGTCGTCTTTTCCTGCATGTATGGGGGCGAAGATTTCGACGCGCGGCTCCTGCAAGCGGGCTGGGATCGCCCCGGCTTCGCCCCCGGCGAAGCGTGGGAGCCTGCCGAAGAAACGGCCCCCCCTGCGGGCAAGCTGAAGCCGCAAGCGACGTTCCCCTTGAAGGAAATGGAAACGTTCCTGCCCGCGAGCATCTCGCATCCGGGTCCCGGAGTGTACGTCGCAGACTTCGGGCAAAATTTTGCAGGCTGGGTGGAAATAGCCGTCCGCGGCCCAAAGGGGGCGAAAGTCGTCTTGTCGCCTGCCGAGCTGCTGAAGGACAACGGCACCGCCAACCAAAAATGGACCGGCTCCCCGTACCGGTTCACCTACATCCTAAGCGGAGACAGCGAGGAGGAAGTATGGTCGCCCCGCTTCAGCTACTACGGCTTCCGCTATGTGCAAATCGAAGGCGCGGTTCCCGCCGATCGTGCCGGCAATGACGCGGACGTTCCCGTGCTTGTCCGACTCGAAGGCCGGATGATTTACCCGGCTGCGGACGTTCGCGGCCGCTTCGCCAGCTCGGATGCGATGCTGAACCGGACGCACGACATCATTAACCGGGCTGTGCTCAGCAACATGAAAAGCATTTTTACGGATTGCCCGCATCGGGAAAAGCTCGGCTGGCTGGAGCAAGTCCATCTGATGGGCCCTTCCGTCGCCTTCAACTACGATGTCGAGCCTTTGTTCGTGAAAACGATGGAAGACATCCGCGACGCGCAGCTGCCGGACGGCATGGTGCCGACGACGGCGCCGGAATATGTCGTCTTCTCCGACAAGTGGCGCTGCTTCCGCGATTCCGTATCCTGGGGCGCCGCCTACGTGCTTACAGGCTGGAACCTGCTGCGCATGTACGGCAACAGCCGGGTTTTGGAGGAGCACTACGACGGGATGAAAGCCTACGTCGATTATGTGGCCGCCTGCTCCGACCGGTTGATCGTGACGGGCGGCCTTGGCGATTGGTACGATGCGGGAGACGATCCTCCCGGTTTTGTCCAAAACACGCCGGTTGCGCATACCGAAACGGCGATGTTTTACCATATGACGGATGTGTTCGCGCAAATCGCACAGGCCGTCGGCAACCATCAGGACGCGGCCGAATATGAACGGCTCCGCGAACAGATCAAATCGGCGTTCAATGCCGCTTTTTTCGACCGCAATACGCGGCAGTATGCGACCGGCAGCCAGACGACCAACGCGATGCCGCTCGTTTTGGGACTGGCCGACGCCTTCGACAAGGAATTCGTCCTTTCCCGCCTTATAGAAGATATCCGGCAGCGCGGGTGGCATACGACCGCAGGCGACATCGGGCACCGTTACGTGCTCCTCGCGCTGGCGCAAAACGGCCGTTCGGACATCATTTACGAAATGACCCGCCAAACCGGCCATCCCAGCTACGGCTACCAAATCGTACACGGCGCGACGGCGCTGACGGAAGCGTGGGACGGTCCGACCGTCGGCAAATCGCAAAACCATTTCATGCTCGGGCATTTGGAGGAATGGCTGTACAGCGGCTTGGCCGGCATTGACTACCGCTACGATCCCGGCCTGGAAAGCTACAGGCTGTCGATTCGGCCTTTTTTGCCTGACGGCCTTGAAGAAGCCGCCGCCGAACACCGCCTGCCCGCCGGACGCATTCGCGTCGCATGGAAGCGCAGCGGACGGAACCGGCTGACGCTGGACGCGGACATCCCCGCCAACTGCACAGCAGACATTCACGTTCCTTCATTGCGTATGGAAACGCTGATGGAAAGCGGAGTTCCGGTTACAGCCGCCGAAGCTGTCGAAATCGTCCGGCATGAGCACGGTTATGCCGTAGTACGAGCTGGATCGGGCCAGTATCGTTTTGAAAGTGTGGTGCCCTTATGAAGATAGACCGTAAAGCGCTCGTCTGGCGCCATAATCCGCATATTTCCGGATTTGACAAATTATCCTCCCTGTCGGTCGGCAACGGGAACTACGCGTTTACCGTCGATGCCACCGGATTGCAGACGTTTCCCGGGCTTTACGCGGACGGGGGCGTGCCGCTGGGCCATTTGGCCAACTGGGCATGGCACACCTCCCCAAATCCCGAAGGCTATGCTGTGGAAAAGTTTCCGCTCACCTATTTCCCTACCTTCGGCGGGAGAGGCGTCGGCTTTCCGTATATGCCGCCCGGCCAGACGAGCGATGCCTACAAATGGCTGAAATTCAATCCGCACAAGCTTCATTTGGGGAGGATCGGGTTCCGGCTGACGCTGCCGGACGGAAATGAGACGTCCCATGAAGATTTGGAAGACATCCGGCAAGTTCTCGATCTGTGGTCGGGCGTCATCCGCAGCAGCTTCGCCATGGCGGGAAGCGGAACCGAAGTCACGACCGTCTGCCACCCCCGCCAGGATACGATCGCCGTTCGCGTCAAATCCGGCCTGATCCGCCAGGGACGCCTGCAGATTGCCTTCCATTTTCCTTACGGCACATGGAAATTCGCCGCCGCCGATTGGGGCAAGCCGGACCGGCATGAAACGCACATCGAGCGGCAAGGTGAACGCTCCGTCCAAATTCGCCGCCGGCTCGATCAGGACGGTTATGTCATGCACGCGGTCTGGACGAACGGGACGTTGGCGCGCGATGAAGGCGACAAACATTTGCTGCTTTTGACCCCGTCCCCGGATCAAGATGAATTGGAGCTGAGATTCCGCTGCACGCCGGAACCGGCCGGCGAAGAGCTGCCGTCGTTCGAAGCGGTGCGCTCGGCAAGCGAGCGCCACTGGGCCGGCTTCTGGCATTCAGGCGGCGCCATCGAGCTGGCCGGCAGCAAGGATAAACGGGCGCACGAGCTGGAGCGCAGAATCGTGCTCTCGCAATATGTGACGGCCATCCAATCGTCCGGCGCGCTGCCTCCGGCGGAGTCCGGCCTTACCCATAACAGCTGGGGCGGCAAATTTCATCTGGAAATGCACTGGTGGCATTCCGTCCACTTCGCGCTCTGGAACCGGACCGAACTTATGGAGAACAGCCTGGAATGGTACTTCGGCATATTGGACAAAGCCCGTGCGCTGGCCGCTTCGCAAGGCTACGAAGGCGCGCGCTGGCCGAAATGCGCGGCCCCGGACGGCGTCAACGCGCCCTGCTACATCGAGCCGTTTCTGATCTGGCAGCAGCCGCATCCGATCTATTACGCCGAGCTGCTGTACAGCATCAAGGGCGGGCGCGAACTGCTGGAAAAATACGCCGAGCTCGTCTTCGAAAGCGCGGCGTTCATGGCCTCCTTCGCCGAATGGGATGCCGGGCGGCAGCGGTATGTGCTCGGACCGCCCGTCGCCCCTGCGCAAGAAATATACGACCATGCGGTGACGATGAATCCCGCCTTCGAACTGTCTTACTGGGCGTTCGGATTATTGACGGCGAATGCGTGGAAAGAACGTCTGGGGCTGCCGCGAACGGAGAAGTGGGAGCACATCCTGGAGCATTTGAGCGAGCTGCCTGCGGCAGACGGGCTGTACGCAGCCGCAGAGACAGCTCCCGATACGTTCAGCGGTGGCGGCGGAACGAAAGACCACCCGACGATGCTAGCGCCGCTAGGTGTCCTGCCCGGCGTTAAAGTCGATCCCGAAACGATGCGCCGTACCCTTCGCGAAGTGATGAACGCATGGGATTGGGATGCGACCTGGGGTTGGGACTATCCGATGGCGGCCATGACCGCAGCCAGACTTGGCGAGGGACAATTGGCGGTGGACACCCTTTTGATGGATAAAATCACCAACACCTTTTTGCCGAACGGCCACAATTATCAAAGAAAGCCGTTAACCGTCTACCTCCCCGGAAACGGAGGACTGTTGACCGCAGCGGCGATGATGGCTGCCGGCTGGCAGGGCGGGCCGGACGCCCACGCCCCGGGATTTCCCCAGGACGGCACGTGGTGCGTGAACTACGAGGGGCTGGCCAAAATGTTGTAAAATGCAGCAAAAAAAGACGTACCGAAAGTCCTGTCATGGACTTGGACGGTACGTCTTTTTGCCGCTATGTAGATAATCATTCCGCCGTGGCAAACGTCGTTGAAGTATTTTTACTAAAATGGCCACCCAGGTTCTCCACAAGAAGTCAAAGGTCTTTCTTTAGATAATAATGCGTGTGACCCCCAGCGTTTTGTATAACTCCATATACTTCAAAACCTTGCTTTTTGTAAAAATCTAAAGCCTGGAAGCTTAAAGTATCAAGTTTTATGAAATCGCACTTTTTCTCTTTAGCTATTTTTTCAGCTTCAGACAAAAGTCTTTTCCCGTAACCTAATTTACGCACCTTCTCATCAACAAATAAGTAGTGTACTTCCAACCAGTTCCAACTAATTTCACCTACGATTCCGCCATAAATCTGACCATCTGCGTTCTTCAAAAATAGATTTACTTCTTGATACCTGCCTTTTAAATCATCAGGGAAATGCTGCAGATTAAACTCAATCATTTTATCTCTAATAAACGTCTTTTCAGCACTATTTAAACTACTGGAAATTTGCAGATCCATTTTTTCACTCCGTTCTAACGTACATTCTTCAGACTGAGTCTCCTTCAATTTATACTACCGTAGTACCGCCTCGCATCTGTCCCCTACATCCTCTCCATTGAAACCGCAAACAACCCATAATATACCATCGGCAAGCAAGCGCTGTCCATCTATTTGTCTTACTTCAGTTCGCGGCTCATAGACTCAGGACTACAGGATTATGATTTATTTTCGAATTCCCCACTTTGTCACTATTTACAAAAAAACAAAATGAAAAACAAAAGACCATTATCAGGCGAATTTGGCCCTTTTTTAGTCAAAATTCATACGTTACACCCATTTTAATTAAAGGGATTACCTTCTCCCATTATTCGACAATTTTGAGGAGATGGGCTAAAATGATTTCATATTTGTGAATTTCGGCCGATAATTAACATAGAAGGGATGTGGTTGCATTGTGAAACCATTTGACAAATAGGGCCCATATTTCATCCGAGTGGAGGGACAGACCAGATGAGAAAAAAAATCAGCATGTCTTTTTTTACGAAAAATCTTTTGTTATCATCGTTTAATATTTTCTTAATCGGCGCTTTACTCATCGTTTCCAGTTATTTTATTCAGAAAAATATTTTAATGAATCAGCTTCACAGCCAGATCAAGACTGTCACGGAAGCATGGTTCAAACAGCTGGATGCCGGCAAAGTTCAAAAAGCGATGCAGGAGAAAAGCTACCAGGGGGCTGTACAAACCGAGCTTCGCGGCCTGATGGATTCCATCAGCAAGTACAACCCGACCATCGCGCAAGCTTACATATTCGGTACCGAGCTGCAGGACGGCAATAAAACGTCGCTCGGCGTCGTTCCGACGCATTTGATTCAACCGCTTGAAGAGTCCAAGCTGACGATTGGCGATATGTACGAGCAGCCTAAAGTGATTGCGGACACGGTTCGCAACATGCTGAACGCGAAGAAGGAAACTTTTTCCGACGTATATAACGACGAGCTCGGGACGTGGACGACGATCGCTTATCCGATTAAGGACGCGAACGGCAATATTTTCGCCTATTTCGCCGTGGATACCGACGCCAAAGCGATTCCCGAAGGGCTGAGCAAGCTCATTACATACGGCATTACCATACTTATCGCTTCCCTGATTGTCATCATCGCCCTGCAATACTTTATCGTAAGGAGGACGCTGTCCCCCATTCGCGAACTGATTCGCGGTATCGAACAGATCAGTTCCGGCAACCTGGACGTAGAGCTCCGCACAGGCAAGGACGATCTCGGCATCATCAACGAGAAATTCAACCAAATGGCCAGTACCATGAACAACACGATCCTCAAAGTGCAGGAGTTGTCCGTACAAGTTGCGGAATCGGCCAGAAGCCTGTATGCGACGACGGAGCAAAACAACCATCATGCGGAAACGATCAATTCCCATATCAAAATGATTACAGGCAACATCAAGCACCAAGAGCAGTCCAGTATCGAAAGCTCGCGGGCCATTACCGAAATCAGCACCGTCATCCAGACGATTGCCCAAAGCTCTTCGAGCTTGGCCGACGAAGCCAGCGCGGTCGAAAACAAGTCTGTGCAGGGCGACACCGTAGTGAAAAATATGGCCGATCAGATGGGCCAAATTACGAAGTTCGTCAGCGACACATCCGTCACCGTCAACTTGCTGGACCGCCGTTCTCAGGAGATCGGCAGCATTCTCGACGTGCTCAGCGGAATTGCCAATCAGACGAACCTGCTCGCCCTGAACGCGGCCATCGAGGCTTCGAGGGTCGGCGAACACGGGCGAGGCTTCGCCGTAGTCGCCGGAGAAGTCCGCAAGCTGGCTGAACAATCCCATCAATCCGCCGATCAAATCTCATCCCTGATCAAAGAGGTGCAAAACGAAATTCATCAAGCCTCGCAGGCGATGGGACACGGTACGGAAGTGGTGGAAAAAGGCATGATCATGGCCGACGAAACCGGCCGGTTGTTTACCGACATTTTGACTGCGACCAAAAATGTTTCGGCGCAAGTACAGGAGGTGTCAAGCGCAGCCCAGCAAATATCGGCCGGAACGGAGGAAATATCCGCCAACGCCGACGAACTCAGCGTATCCGTCAGCAAAACGGCTTCCAATGCAAGTGAAATCAGCCATTCCATTGACGAGCAAAAACATCATCTAGAATCGATCGTGAACTCTTCAAACGTTCTTTCTTCTACAGCCGACGAGCTCAGTGAACTCATTAAACAATTTCGCGTCAAGAAAAAGTAAGGTGAGGGAGATTCCATATGACCATAGAGAGAAAACCATCGGATGCAACGGCAGAAAACGAATTGTACATTCTTCCTGTCCCGCTTGATTACGAACGCCAATCCAGAACTTACCGGCAAGCTTCGGTCAAGGCCGAATTGCCGATGGATCTCGCCCTCAAAGCTTGCGAGCAGTACCCAGACGAGCAGGATCGTCTGGGGCTGTTGCTCAGCCTGTATGCGGCATGGATATACCGCTTCTCCGGCGAGAACGAGATTGCCGTCGGCGCAGCCGGCAGCCGGCTTGCCCCGCTTCCCGTCGTTGTAACTTTGGAGCGGAGCACATCGTTCCTCGACCTGTGGCACGATGTGCGCGCCCAGTTGGACGGGAAGCCGGGACCCGCAGCGAAGCAGCCGGAAACGTTTCTGACGTTAAACCGGAAGCCGGATGAGCAGGATCGTGCCTTACTGAATTGGTCATTCACGGAATATGCGATGCACATCGAACTATCTATGGAATATGACGCCTCTCTGTTCAAGAAATCGACGATTCATCGATACATGCAAGGTTATTTTAAACTCATGCAGGCCGTATTGGAGGACAGCTCCGTAAATGTGGGCTCGATTCCTATTTTAACCGAGCATGAATTGGCGCTCTATGAGCAATTGAACGATACGGCTTTCGAATATCCGGCTCAAAGCACCGTGCACGGCATGATCGAACAAGCCGCCTCGCAGTTCGGCAGCCGTCCTGCAATCTCTTCCGCAGAGCGGTCGTATACGTACGAGGCAATGAATGCGCAGGCGAACCGGATCGCGCACATGCTGATCCGCAGCGGACTTGGCAAAGGCGACTTCGTCACGCTGTTCATGGAGCGGAGCCTGGATACGATCATCAGCCTGCTCGGCGTCATGAAAGCCGGAGGCGCCTACGTGCCCGTCGATCCGGACTATCCGGAGGAGCGGATCCGCTACATCATCGGAGATACGAAAGCTGCGTATGTGCTGACCAAAGGAGCTCACGAGCAGCGCTTGCGCGAGCTGGCCTCCGACTTGGGCGACGTGAAGCACATACTGCGGGTGGACGACGAATGGCCGGACTTGCCGGCGCATAATCCGGATGCCGGCGTACAGCCAAGCGATTTGGCCTATGTCATCTATACGTCCGGCTCTACCGGACAGCCCAAAGGGACTCTGCTTGCCCATGAAGGAGCCGTTAATCTTGGCGCTTTTATCCGGGACAAGTTCGCGATCACGGAAAATGACGTGCTGACCCAGTTCGCAACGTTCAGCTTCGACGCTTCCGTATGGGAAACGATCAGCGCGCTTTATGCGGGAGCCCACCTGGTTTTGCTGAACGCAGAGGAACGCGTATCCGTGGAAGCTTTCGCCGACGCCGTAGCCAGAACGCAGACGACGCTTATCCCTGCCATCCCGACTGTTTTCTTCAATCAGCTGGCAGTCCGCCTGTCCGAAGACGGCTTCCGCAAGCTGTCCAGCTTAAGAGCTGTGATGACGGCGGGCGAAGCGCTGTACGGCGAGCAGGTTCGGTCTTTTCAAACGAAGTCGAACGGCCGCATTAGCGTTTACAATTTGTACGGGCCTACGGAATGTACGATCGGTACGACCTATCACCCTATTATCGGGCCGATTTCATCGCAAATTACCCATATTCCGATCGGAACACCCAACGGCAATTATCGGGTTTATATCGTCAATAACGAGCTGCAGTTGTGCCCGCTCAACGTGCCCGGCGAACTGCTCATCGCCAGCGTGGGACTGGCCAAAGGCTACCTGAATCAGCCGGCCAAAACGGCCGAAGCCTTCATTCCGAGCCCGTTCGTCCCCGGCGAAACGGTGTACAGATCCGGCGATATCGTGAAGCTGCTCGAAGACGGGACGATCGAATACGTGACGCGCAGAGACTCGCAGGTCAAAATTCGCGGTCACCGCATCGAGCTCGGCGCGGTTGAAGATTACTTGACGAAGTATCCGAACGTGCAGGATACCGCCGTCATACCGGTCAAGGAAGCGAACGGCCAGCAAGCTTTGGCTTGCTACTATACAACCATGGACGGCGCTCCGCTGTCCGCCGCCGTGCTCAGAACGTTCCTGCACAGCAAGCTGCCGGCTTACTACGTGCCAAAATGGCTCATTCAGCTGGAGACAATGCCGCTTTCGCCGACCGGCAAAGTGGAACGCAAAAAGCTCGCGGCCTACCCGATCGAACAAGAGCCCGAGGAGACGCTCGTGGACGAGGACAAGCAGCCGCATACCGCTTATCATCAGCTGATTGCGGCTGCCTGGGAACATCAGCTGGGCAGAAAGCATTTCAGCATCGAGGACGATTTTTTCCAAATCGGCGGCGACTCGCTTGCGGTCATCCAGGTGCTCGTTCATCTCAAGCCGCACTGCCAGACGCTGACGATTCAGGATCTGTTCCGGCATAAAACGATGGACGAGCTGGCCGGGCGAATGGAAGAGCTGGACGAGGCTGCCGACGAGCCGCGCAGCGTTCGCAAGCCTGCCCGGTCAGGCGGTGTCACCATGCTGCATGAACTGCCGAGCATCAAATATCGCGCCGCGGTGAATGTTGCGCCTGCCGATGGACATGAGCGGACGAACCGCATTTTGTTGACCGGAGCCACCGGCTATCTGGGTTCGCATCTTTTGTACGAGCTGCTGAAAATAAGCTCGCAGAGCATCATCGCTATCATTCGGCCGGCGGCCGGTAAGACAGCAACCGCCCGCTTGCAAGAAGTGATGCAGCATTATTTCGGAGACAGCCTGCTGGAGCTCATGAACGAGCGGGTACAGGTGCTGGAAGGCGACCTGTCGGCTCCAAGGCTCGGGCTGCCCGCCGAAACCTGGCGCGAGCTGCAGCTGAACGTCGGGACGATTCTCCACGCCGCTGCCGACGTGCGGCATTTTGGCAGTCCGGAGCAGTTCGAGCAAACGAACGTACAGGGCACGCGGCATCTGCTCGAATTAGCGGAAACGAGGCCGGGCATCAGGTTCCACTACATTTCCACCATCGCCATTCCCGAAGACTTGGCGCTTAGCCGGCAGTGGGATTCCGTCGAGGAGCTTGATGACTTTTCGCCCGATCTGCACGTCGACAGTGTGTACACCAGCAGCAAGCTGGAAGCCGAAAAGCTCGTGCTGGCCGCAGCCAAACGGGGCGTGGCCGCCAGCATCTACCGCCCGGCGAACTTGACCTCCCATTCGGTCACGGGCAAGTTCCAGAGCAATATCGACAGCAACGCGTTCTATCGGATGCTGAAAGCCATGCTCCTCTTGGGCAAAGCGCCTGCGGCCGATTGGTACGTCGATCTGACGCCCATCGATTATGCCAGCAGCGCCATCGCGGAGCTTGTCATGCAGCCCGACGCCATCGGGCACGTCTTTCACATATGCAACCCTCAGCCGCTCCCTTACTCCCGATTGATCGAGTACGTGAACGAATGCGGCTATCAGGTGGAGACGATGGAATTCGGCGCCTATACGAGCTGGCTTTTGGATGACGGCCAAGCCGTCAGTCAGGAAGCGCGGGCACTGGCCATGGCCCAACTGGAAGGAGACGGCGCCAAAGATTCCGATTGCCAGTACGGATGCGAGCGCACCTTGGCTTACCTCCAGGCTTCAGGACTTCGATGCGCAGCGCCGGACCTTTCCTTCATCCATAAGCTAATCGCCTATGCCGTATATGTCGGGTACTTCCCTCCGCCTTCGCTGCAGCCGCAACAGCCGAAATCGGCCACAGCGCTGCAGGCCAATTGAAACACGCCATGCTTTGCAAGCCTCATAAGGAGGTCGATACATTCGTATCGGCTTCTTTTTACCCAAGCAAGTCGCGACACTCTGTGAGGGATAGGGGAACGATGTGACTAATTTGGGGGACAGCCGCTTTTTCTGGGCGCGCACCTCTCTCCCACTGTAGGTCACGGAACTACACGACTGGGCAAAAATCAGGTTGCTAGGGAGAAAACCTGCGAAAGTGCAGGTTTTTTCTCCGAGACTGGCTTATTTTGGCGGAAAACCTGCAAAAGTGCAGGAATTTTCGCTGAAAGTGAGCATGAGTCTATATGTTTGGTGAAAAGCCTGCACTTTTGCAGGAATTGTTCGTAGACAGCGATCAAGGACGCAAATTCATGTATTTTTGCAGGTTTTCTTCGTGCAGTCGAACGGATTATGACTATCTCCTCTAATGTGGGGGGGGGTTTTCAACAGCCTGAGGTCGATACATTCGTATCGGCCTCTTTTTGCCGGGAAATACTGAAGCAATATGCCTCAATTCCGTGGAAAAATGGTACACTAGAGCTGTATATGAAGAAAGGCGGAGAAGCGATGGTATACGCGTTCATAATCGAGCCCCAAACCTATAATGCCTTCGAAGACGAGGCTGCGCAAATCGAAAAATGCAAAGAATGGGGGCTGCTGTCCGAAAAAGCTTCCAAAACCAAAGCGTTCTTCTACAAAAGGAACGGCATGACGCTGCCCTGCCGGCTCATCGGTTTCGTCGATAAAATAACGGCCGTCATCGAGCTGGACAACATGCAAAAACATTGCATTCACCCTTCCTTCCTGAAGGAAATGCAAGCAGCTAACTACGGGCAAAAACCTGCCGCCACCGTCGAAGAAGCCGCTGAGCCGGAGAGCGCGCCCCTTGAGTCCGCAGCCGAGCCTGCCGGTCCCGCGGCGGAAACCGTGGCGGAGCCAGAGACCGCTGCTCCCGCGGCGACAATCCCAGCGGAGCCCGAGACCGTAGCTCCCCCGGCGGAACCTCCCGCGGCACAAGAGCCCGCCCCCGACGCTCCGGCCAAAGCCAAGGGCAAAAAAGAAAAAGCCCCCAAGCTCGAGCTGCCCGAGGAAAAAGTCAAAATGACCGCGACCGTGAAGGAATTCACGACGGTGCCGAACCACTTCTCCGATAACGACGATGAAGTCATCATCTACGAGAACGTAGCAATGACCGACCCGGAAACGCCGATCGGCGAAGCCTGGTCCAGCTACAGCGCCACACTCAAGAAGCTGGAGCTGGAAGTCGGAGACACCCTCACATTCGAGGGCAAAATCGTCGCCAAAAAGCTGACCAAGCACCCCGTTCCTTACAAAATCAACAACCCGGCTAAGATACAGAAGCAGGAATAGCGGATCAAAAAGCTAACCCAAACTAGCCAAGCTGGCAGTCAAAACCATGAATGAAAAAGTCTTGGCCTGTGAATCTCTGTATATTCCACAATGGAACTACAGTTTCACAGGCCAACAAGACTTTTTGAGAGAATCCCAAGACGGAATGGGCTCATTCATATCGTAGGGATTCATTCGGATCGCACTTTGCCGCCTTATTCGCCGGCAGCATCCCAAATACAATACCAATGGACATCGAGAATAGTACCCCGCCAATAATCACAGGTATGGATACAAGTGGCGGCCAATGGGTAAACACGGACACTAGGTAGGCCCCACCTGTGCCGATCAATATGCCTATACTTCCCCCTAATGTCGTTAGCATCATGGATTCAATTAAAAATTGAACTAAAATACTCCCCCGAGTGGCTCCTAATGCTTTACGTATACCAATTTCTCTCGTTCTTTCCGTGACCGAAACAAGCATAATGTTCATCACCCCTATCCCCCCTACAACCAATGAAATTCCAGCTATACCGCCGATAATGGCGGTCATCGTATTCGTGATCGTGGAGAGGGACTCCTGGATTTGCTCCATATTGAAAATATAATATTCTCCGTTTGTTTGCTTGCTTCGATATTTTAAATTAAGCAGGTCAACGGCCATCTGCCCAGCTTCCTGAAGCTTACTGGAATCTTTGGCTTGAATAGTCAGCGAATGAATGTTATTCTCTCCGAACAGAGTAGGCCAAACGGCAATAGGCACAAGAGTTTTTTTTATATCAAAATTTAGTAAACTTTTCTTTTTTTCTTTATAAATACCCACCACTTTGAAAGATATTCCTTCCAATTCGATGATTTCTCCTACTACACTTCTTCCTTTACTTAATTTTTCAAGCGAACTTTCACTTAGCAATGCTACCTTGCGCCCTTGTTCGATCTCACTCTTTGTCAAAAAACGTCCTGATACAAGCTCAAGAGGGTATACGTCATAATATCCTTCTGTCATTCCGATCAGTTGAGTATTCATTGTCTTATCTAAATAATGTAACACAGAAGAAGAGGAGTTCATCGTTATGATTTTTGAGATTTCAGGAAGCTTTTGCAGATCAAAGACGTCGCTCTCGTCAAATCTGGCCGTAGATTTTTCGTCACTCAGCTCTATTTCTCCTTCTGTCTCCAGCTTTCGATAAAGTATGTCCAGCGAGTTATTGCCATTACCGACGAAATTTTTTTTCAAAATAGCTTCGCCGCCTTGCCCGATAGCGACAATGGTAATAATAGAAGACACTGCGATAACAATCCCTAGCATCGTAAGCATCGATCTTAATTTATGCGCATACAAAGACGTAATAGCCATCTTCACGCATTCCCATAAGTCCATCGCTAAATCCTCCGATCTTCTACTACTTTTCCGTCTCGAAGAAGGATGGTTCTTTGCGCATACTGAGCTATTTCAGGTTCATGGGTAACAAGAATAATCGTCTTGCCTTCCCGGTTAAACTCGGAAAAAATACTCATGACTTGTTCGCCTGTCTTTGTATCCAGAGAACCTGTAGGTTCATCTGCAAGAATCACATCGGGGTTATTGATAATGGCTCTGGCAATACTGACTCGCTGTTTTTGCCCGCCTGACAGTTGATTGGGATAATGATGCTTGCGCTCACCAAGCCCCACTCTTTCTAAAGCTCTATGCGCTTTTTCAATCCGTGATCTTTTCTTCTCCCTGGCATAAATTAATGGAAGTTCTGTATTGGATAATGCAGTTAATTTGGGGAGCAGATGAAATTGTTGAAAAACAAAGCCTATGTGCTTGTTACGATATTTTGCCAACTCCTTATCGCTAGATGTCGATACATCCTGTCCATTCAACAGGTATGTACCGGAGGTTATCGTATCCAGCAATCCGATGATGCTCATAAGCGTTGACTTTCCTGAGCCCGAAGGTCCCATTATAGCTACAAATTCCCCTTGTTCGACCAACAAGCTAAGATTATGTAGAACTGGCACTTCAAGCGAATCGGATTTATAGGCTTTGCATATGTTATTTAGATGCAGCATCAACCTTCACTTCCATTCCTTCTTTCCAATCTGCTGCTGGATGTATGACAACGTTATCTTCCTCATTAACGCCTGTAAGCACTTCTTTAATCTGATCATTCATCAATCCGATCGTTATTTCTTTCTTGTACAGCGTGTTGCCTTCAACCACAAACACAAAATCTTTGTTATCTTGCACAAAGGTTGCATCATGCGGCAAGGTAAGTGCACTATCTTTTGCTTTTATTTCTATTTCCACAGATACGTGATAGCCTGCTTGCAGCTCAGCATGTTTATCCATGAGGCTTACTACGAAAGGATATGAAGTTACAGATCCCTTCTTTTCTACTGTCGAACTTGTGCTGCTTTGAACAGGGCTTAACTTTATCGTATCTACCTTTCCCTTCCATATCTCACTTGAAAATACTTTGGCTTTTACCTTTACCGGTTGGCCGGTTTTTACAAACACAGAATCAAATTCGGTGATTGTGCCCTTAACTTTATAAGGTTCATTAGATACTATATGGATCATAGGTTCTTGTGCTCCCGCATTGCGGGTAACCTTCTCTACAACTCCTGCTATAGTGCTTTTGACGACCAATTTATCTTTCTTCTTTAAAAGATTTTCCATTTCCATATCGTTTTCCTTAATGGACAGCATGGCATACTTCACCTGCCGTTCCAAGTCTTTCTTATCTTTCTCCGCCTGGCGAATTGACTCCTCAACAAGTGTAATATCTTTCAAATTATGTTTAAAATCGGCCTCCAGATTATCCAGCTTTTCACTCTGCTGTTCAAGTCCAAGGGTTAGCCGCGTCTTGGCAATTTCCAACAAAGTTATCTTATTCCCGATCTCTTCTTCATCGTATCGAAACAGTTCAGTATCCTTCGTAATTTCCTGTCCCTCATATACAAATATATCTTTAACCGATCCCATGGTTTCATCTTTATATATGGTCTCTTCCTCACTAGGCGTTATGACACCTGAAGCAATCAAGGTATCCGACATCTGTTGTTTATTCACCTTAACCACCTGCACTTTTGTCACGCTGGTGAGAGAAGATTTTGACTTGGATATAATCACATTCACCACAACGAAACATAAAATCACTATACCGAGTATCATCAAAAGACGCTTATTTTTCATTTGACCGCCCTCAACTATTTTTCTTCCCTTTTATAGTTGTAAGTTTCGTACCGTCCACATAACCTTCCGGCCTTTCTAAAGAAATATACTCGTCCACATATTCCAATATCAGCTTGTTGTGGGTGGCGATGATGCAGCACTTTGCATCGTTGCTTGTCCATTGTTTCAATTCTTTTAAAATATGATTCAACGTAGTTTCATCAATGTTTTCAAGCCCTTCATCAAAAATAATAATATCCTTGTCCAACATCATGTAAATGATAAAAATAACTTTTTGCTTCGTACCTTTAGACAAAGTTTTAATCATTTGATTCAAAACGGTGTCTTTGTCCATGTTCACAAGACTGACTATTTCATTAAACTTGACTTCGTCAAACTTCCTGGAATAGAGCAGTAAAAAGTACTGTGTGACTTCTATAGGCGTCAGATACTCCAACCCGATAAAATCATCAGAGACGAATACAATGGTGTTGTTATAGCCGGGTATTAGCGGTTTATTGTTATATTTTAATATTGCTGTTGATTTTAAATTACCGTTTATAATATTGACCAATGTGGATTTTCCGGTGCCGTTCGCACCTACTACCCCCAACATATGTCCGCCGCTGATACTTACTTCCTGATTTAAAAAAATCACATTCTTGCCGAATGCAAACTTATCAATATTTAATTGCAGGATCACGCATTAATTCCTCCCAAGCGAAAAATCAATACTAAAATCGATGCAATCAAAGCAATTATTGATAAAACGATGACCAAGTAATTGGGATGAGCGCCTTTCTTAATCCCGTTATACGATTTAATTAAGGTATGAATGCTGTACAACGCCAAAAAGGCGAATAAGATCAATTGAAAATACATAGTTTAAATTCTCCTCTCAATATTTCGCTTCTCTATTCTAATGTGATTAACGGTTTTTATTGCCGAAATAACGGCCCCTAACAATACCGCCAAAAACACGAAATCAATAACATGGTCTATATTAAAAAGGGTATCCTTTATCGTTTTCGGAATCACTTCATTGGTGCTCACATTGATATAAATACTGATTGTAACAAACAGCGACATGACTAAAAAACCTTCAATTAAACCGGTGTATCTTCGAAAATCCACAGGTTGCTTCGTTACATCAGCTTTATTTTTTTCAACAAATATATTGGGAGACAAACAAATCATAGTTATAAAAAAGTGCGATGTTCCCAGCAGCAAAATATTATGAAAGCTGCAATCGATCTTCAGCAAGGCGAGTAAGTAAATGACTCCCCATCCTGCATTGAAAATATTGAATACTATTAAAATAACTAACTTTTGGAAGTAATTATAGAGAATGCCCATGTTATAAAATTCCAATTTGGTGGTTGAAAAATAAAAACATTCGTCATAGGACAAAACTTTTAATTTGATGTAAATATAATAAATAGAGAAATAAACCAGAAGAAGAACAATGTTATGTATTTCAGAAGCCAGTAGTATCTGATTTGTGCTATGTAAAATATAGTTGGCAAAGAAAAATATAAGAAGGTAGAACGGGAATATAAAGGCGACAATTTCTTGCTTGCTTCTAAACAGCATTCTAATGAGCCTTTTCAAATTTATACTTAAAAAGCTTGATTTCTTCTCTTTGAAGTTATATTCTTTATATTTTAACACTCTGTATCTGTAAAAATAAAGCATACCAACCATAATCATGAATAATATAACACAATATAGAATAACTTCAAAACTATGAATAGAATAGATCGCAAGAGCCAAATAAATAGCAGAATAAGCATATATGAAGACGCTGGAGTAGCGTTGTACATTTATAAAAGATATTCCGAGTAAAAATAGTAAAATGACATATATTTTAATATCTAGCGAGAACATTAAATTCAAACAAATTAAAACGATCCCATAAAATTGAAAAACAGCTTCTTTAACAAATAATTTATGAAAAAACATTCTAAAACTACGCACATTCAATTCCTTCATCTTTAAAATATATACAATAAATAAAATAGCAATTAAAATGTATTTGAACATTGCCGAATAAAAAAAAGCGGATATGGGCATGACACACAACGCAAAAATCTCAACAACGGAAAACAATTTGCTGAGCAAAGCGCAAATATTAGAATGAAGGTAACTAAATTCAGTACTAATGTAGGACATTTTCTTTTCAAATGAATTTCGGTAATACTTTTTTAAAAAAAGAGCTAGGTACATATATGCAGCGTTCATTTTGCCTCCAACCCTGGTCTATGATTTCATCAAGACTCCAAATTAATTCCCAACTTTTAAATCATACATGCATAATTCGTTCTTTTTGTGATATACTGCTAATAAAGCGGTGTCGGCAGTTGCTCTATGGAAAAAGGAATAGGAATAAGGAATGTATTAGTATTGTGAGGATCTAATACATTCCTTACTCCTTGTTGTTACCTTAGATTACCAAGCGATAATGGTTTTTCTTCCTGCCCATTTGATCAGGAGAGAAAGAGCGCCTTCCAGTGCAGCTGCCGCTCCGCCAGCAAGTCCAGCAATAAGCGTCAGTGCTGCGACAATGCTCCAGCCGTTCAAGATAGCGTCAATAACATTAGCTGCTACATCAGCCGCAATCCCTGTTGCTACTAATTCAAACATATTTTTCACCTCCTTTCGTGCCCCCAAATAAGCCTAAATGGCCAAGATTAATAAAATTCCTGTAACAATTTGAACCCCCTTGTCCTTTTTCATTTTTTCAAAATTATTAAAAAACAAAACATACAGAGTATACAAAAGAATAACAACAATGTTTATCCACAATTTACTGGATAAGACTCCAAAGACTAACATAAGCTGCGCCGTAATTAACAAAATAAATTTGAAGGTTAATGGAACAAAGTAAGATTCGTTAAGAAAAGTTCTCTCCTTCGAACCTTTATAAATGAACTTAAACACCAATTGAAGCAAAATCCTTATCAGGACCAAGATTACAGCCAAGACACCCAATGTCATTACGGTCCCAACCACAATCGCACCTATCAGTTGATCGTCCGATAAATTTGCCGTTTTATTAATTACAGCCAGAATCTCTCCCTTTTTTATAGTAAAATTCAATACGATTACTATCAGTATGTATACAGTCAATGTTAAGAAAAATAATAGCTTTTGATTCTTCATAGCGTCCCCCTGCATGATTAAAGGATCCCAGCATTCGCTGAGCTATCTTTAACGTTTTAAAAGTAACCTATTCTGATTGTCTCAGTAACTGCAGCCAAAACCATAAAAACCAAAGCAACCATAAGGTTCATAGGAATTCGCTCGCGAACTCCAATATTTTTTTTCTTTTTTAAAGAAGCCATTTCTAATATTTTCCCAGATATTTTAAATGCTATCGATAAAACCAACAATATCTGAATAGTCTCAAATATGAGATGCGGATAAGTTGCGAAAGCTGTTAAAATGCCATTTTTCTTAGCAATAACCGCGAAACTATCTCCGAATATAAAGTAAGTCAACATAACGGGAACAGAAGAACCTACATAAAAAAATATGGATAACAATAAAACTAGCAACGAAATTAAAAAGTTATGCGAAAGTATTTGAAAAAAAATACTGGCAAAGTTATTGCCGGAAAAGTCCATGCGAGTTATGTTCGAACCTTCATCAAATGCTAACCCATAAATGAAACCAACTGTTGTACTAGCGGCTATAATAATGAAAGTAATTTTATGCTCGATGGAAATAAACTCTTTAATTTTCAACCTCCCGCCTCCCTTAGCCATCACTCAGCTGCTTATAACCTAATAATACGCTAGCTGAACATCCTAGTAAATACCATAAATAGGGTATCATTTCATAAACTTTCTTATGAATCCCCCCTTATCGTAGCACTTAGTTTTGCTATAAATCTTTTTTAGAGTATGCCGCACAGTTGCTTCTGAAATACCTAAACATAAAGAAATATGTATTGCACTTTCATTATGCAGCCAACCAAATCCAATTTCCTTCTCCCGATTTGTCAGACCATACTGGTCAAAATGTTCATAAATTTTTGCTTTCTTCATGCCAGGATCAGCTAACTGAATACTAAATTCAATATCTGTCACTATCCGCTCCAGCAAAGGAACTATTAATTTTACATCATCTGAAATAGAAACCGAAATCTCCAAATAGCCGCGATTTTGGTCTTTGTGCTTAATCGGAGAACAAATACAATTCCATTTTTCAAAAATTTTTAAGCTATGCTCAAAACCTTTGACGGCCACTAATGAATCCATTTGCATGGCCATTGATATGCCATTTATTCCAGCATGTTCAAGACAAAAAGAAGTTCCAATGCCAACATCTACGGATTCCAAGTAGCTTATGATTGTATCGGGTCCCATAATATCAAGTACCGCACCGTCCTGGTTCGTAAGAATGATTAAATAAAGGCCCGACATTGTTTTTTTTAGCGGACTCACCTCTTCTTGCATGATTGAAACAAGTAATTGTTCTTTCTTTACAAGTTCTTGCCTCTGAAGTTTTCCTATTCGAACTGGAAGTTTGGCAGTGTCTGTCTTTATTCCCGTTCTATTAAACAACTCATTCCACAGATATATTTTCTTTATTTCCACATCGGAAAGATTAATCCATGGTTGTTGTGATACGGCAATTCCAAAAAGGTCAATCATTTGAATCCCCCTTATTAAATTTTACCCCTTATGTGAGTGGGAAGAAGCTGTTAATCAAGTACCTCCTTTGTAGTAAGTTTTATCTTACAATTATAATAAATAATAGTTAGGGTAGGGCAATAACAGATGACGCCTGTTTAAGCAATTATCAGGAAAATTTTGTATTATACATACATACTATTACTATTCCGGATAATTAAATATAGTAATATATTACTATTTTCCCCTTTTTAAAACTAAAAAAATGTTATTTTATGTAGAATTTTATTGATTAAATAATAATAGCCAAGACATTAGGCCCATATACGAAAAGAAGTTCATGCTTTCACTCGTGAAATAAAATGAACTTGACGATAGACTAATGGTGAAACGTTTGCATTAATTCAGGCAAGGCAGTCTCGAAATTAACGATTAATGTTATTTACATTTTTTTCCCGTTATGCTACGTTCAATTGGGGTATTTATCCTTTAAATCAATTCATTTGAAGCGACATCAGTAACAGGCGGAATTAGCAGTAAAACCACACGGGTTCCTCAAGCGTAAGTACAACCGCAAATCATTTCAATCCGCAATCCCTCTCGGCATCCGGAGTCCATGAGGTTAGTTACAACGGAGGGTATCGGAAGGATTCAACCAACATTAAATAACCGTCCTAATGTTTACTATTAAATAAATAAAAAGAGTTCGCCTTTCTGGAGTTCATATCGTCCAAAAGGCGAATTCCTTTTCCCTAGGAGTCAAACAAAATGAATAAGAAATCTTTTTGCTTTGCACTAATTGCCGCCATCATCCCCATCTGCTTATCGGGGTGCAATAACAAGGCGAATGATCCTGGCGAATACAACAGCGAGACGGACTACCAATATGTTTTTCACGAACAGAATCATAGGATTCAAACGGCAGCCAGCAAAAACGGCTATTACTTTTTAAATGCCAATTATATGTATTATGCCGACAAAAATACGATGAAGCCCGTGCTGCTGGACAATCGTCCAAACGCGGATTGCGACGATACCAAGATCGACGA
This sequence comes from Paenibacillus sp. sgz302190, assembly GCF_059820445.1. Taxonomy (NCBI): domain Bacteria; kingdom Bacillati; phylum Bacillota; class Bacilli; order Caryophanales; family Paenibacillaceae; genus Paenibacillus; species Paenibacillus sp. sgz302190. The sequence goes on along the minus strand of NZ_JBZYAO010000007.1, from coordinate 63,934 downwards.
GAAGCCCAACTGCCGCGCTTATTTCAACATACCGTCAGATAATGGATTTCTTGAGTATCAGAACGGAAAGCTGTATACCCTCCGGCTCAAACCCGGCTTTGAAAAAGAAAACTCCCAGAAAACGGAGCTTATTGAAGTATCTCTGGACGGGGCGAAAAGAAAAGAAATAATGACCTTCGATTTCCCGCCGCATGCCATTGCCATTCACAGGGGCGTCGTATATTACTCAACTTCGAGCTACACCAAGCAATCGGAATTAAATTATCAGATTATGAAGTACGATCTCAACGGTGGCATTTTCTCGAAACCGCAAGCCATATATACGGGAAGTCTTGAAGCCGGCCATATTTTAGATATCATTCCTTACCGCAGTAATGTTTACTTCTTCGAGTCAGGCAAAAACATGTACCGAACCATGCGGTATGACCTTAAGACCAGCAACGTCTCGCCCATGTTTGAAAATACCGACAATGGAAACGCCATAATCTCCGGAATTGCCGGCGATAAGCTATATTTCTCGTATTTTTACGGTGATGAGAACGACAGCCGATCTACAGTTCAGTACTCGTCGGATCTGGAAGGCAAACAAATAGAGGTTGTACCAATAAAAAGGAATTTTCTCACTCATTTATACGCAAGCGGTTCCTTTCTCTATGCAAGACCCGTATGGTTTTATCTAAACCGCGAAGAAAATAAACATATTGCTGACGAAATGACCGTATACGATCAAAAATATCAAGTTATCGATAAATTTAACCTTTCGTATCTGCCCTTGGCCCATAGCTTGAATCCCGGGGATGAGCGCTATATGTTTGCCCGGTTTAGTAAGGATGGCGCTGAGCATTTGCAAATATTGGATAAAAGTGACATCGGAACCGGAAACGCCGCATTCAAACCATTTATCGAAACCAAATATCATTAAATTACTTGAGCGCCTATCTGCGGAGGAACATCATGAAGCTGATCGGATACGAATTGTTGAAAATATGCAAGAGGAAATGGTTTGTCGCCCTTCTTCCACTCTTTTTGGTGGCCAACGCAGCCATTTATTATAAACAGGAGACGACAAATCACGGTTATACGATTGCCAATATCGGCGCTTACCGTGATTGGGAGCAAGCCTACAAGGTGCTGCCGATCCCTACTGCCAGTAAGAAGATTGCCCAGCAAAAAGAAGAGTTAAGTGCGTTCTCTACCTTGTTCTATGCCGCGCGGGATCCCGAGGACCCCATATTGAAGCAGTTTTCGGAGGATATTAAAAAGAATCGGCCCGAATGGGTACAATCATTCATAAACAGCGAATATGCGAACGACCCCGAGCGGTTGGGCCTGGATTTCTATCTAAGCGATCTGATTTATAAGCAATTCCAGGCGATCCAGGAACATCGTGACTACATCGGGGGCATGCAGCAGCGGGCTAATGACATGCTCTCCGTATCCATATTTCAAGAACAGAATTCATTTTCGTACCGCAATATTATGAAGACGGTTGGCGATTTTCAACATTTGGAGCAAATTCCGCTTGAAATCGGTCTGGAAACCGGCATCGTGTCGAGCACCCGATTTCAGGTCACGGACATTTTGCTGGCGATATTGATGTTTATGATTTGCATGCTTCTGTTTTTGTACGAAAAAGAAACCGGACTTGCGCTCCTTATCCGCACCAACAAAAATGGCAGAGCCCGCATCGCGGGGGCCAAGGTGTTCGCATTAGCGGCAGTGAGCGCCGTTTTGGCTTTTGTCTTTTACGGAACCATTATAGCCGCGGCCTACCTTTTATACGGATTCGGCGATTTAACGAGGCTTATTCAGTCCATGGCTTCATTCAAACATAGCAACTTGACATTGAACGTCGGCCAATATTTGGCGCTATTTTGGGCCGGCAAAATCGTCATGTCCGTGATTGCAGCCTTGGTTATTGCTGTTTTTTTCTTTGCCTTTCATCACGCAAGCAAAATCTATATGTACCTGTTGGCTTTTCTCGGAGTCAGCTATTTCGCCTATGTGCTTATCGATCCTTTGTCCTCGCTCAACCTGGCGAAGTATGTGAACCTTTTTTCATTTTACGATGTGTACGGGTTGATGGCTGAATATAACAATATTGACTTCTTTGGCTTCCCTATCAACCAGATTTGGGTAACCGGAGGCGCCATCGCCGTCCTGTTGCTCCTCTTTCCCGTTGCTATCATTCAAATCTATTCGCGAAAAACCGTCGGGGGTTCCCCCGCATTGTGGGCCGTCATATGGGATAAACGAAGGGCTTTACTTCCCTTGTTCCGCTCCAGGGGTCATGTGAACCTGCTGCGGCACGAGCTGTTTAAGACTTTTGTCACGGGCCGCTCCATACTTGTGATCCTTATCACTCTCTTTTTCGGGTACAACGCTATTGATTCGCAAGCAATCCGCTTCAATGAAGAGGATGCCATCTATAATACTTACCTGCGTTCTCTGTCCGGTGAACTTACCGCGGAAAAAAAGAATGATATCGAAGCGGAAAAACTCAAGTTCGACGAGCTTGCAAACGCTCAAAAGGAAGTATTCGAGGCTTATTCGGCAGGCCGGATTTCACTACGCGAGTACACGGAAAAGCTTGCTGACCTAAAACTATTTGCGCTCAAGCGCAAAGCTTTCGATAAAGTATACCGCCAATATGAACATTTACTGAAACTGCAGCAGGAAAAAGGAATCGACGGGCACTTTGTCAATCAACTTTCATCGGACTATCTGTTCGACAATCATTTTCGCGATATTACCAATAGTATCGTTTACTCTATCCTTTTGACCCTATGTCTTAGCACGATATTTACGATCGAATATAAGACCGGCATTATGGCTATTTTAAGAGCTTCTTCAAAAGGCCGGCTTTCCTTATTTGCAGTGAAGAACATCGTAGCTGCTTTTTGCGCAATATTGCTCATGGTTATTATTTATTTACCGCAATACGCAAATTTGCTCATAAGCTATAATCCAATCCATTGGGATGCGCCGATCCAGAGCATTGCGCTTTACGGAGAGCTTAATTTGCCGGTTGACGTTCGGACGTTTGTGATTGTTGTAAGCTTGCTCCAGTTGCTTGGCGCTTTAGCCATTACACAATGCGCTCTGTATCTGACCCTTCTCGTGAAAAAGCAATCCTGGTCGCTATTCATACTGTCCGCCGCGCTCGTGATACCGTTATTGATCGAATATGCAGGTCTTGACTTTATCCGCCTGTTTTCATTCAACAATGTCAGCCTCTTGTTTACTGAGCTCGCAAACGGCGTCCACCTGCAGCCTACCATCTATTATTTCTGCGCATTATGGGCGCTTGCCGCTTGGTGTTTGAGAATGTCATGGCACAAGCACAACGCGACCCCATCGAAAAAAGGGAGTTGATCAAGTGCAGCTTACAATAAATCATGTCAGCAAACACTACAAACAGGGGAAAAAAGCCGCCTTGGACAACATCAATTTGGAGCTTACTCCCGGGGTATACGGCATTCTGGGGCCAAACGGCTCCGGCAAATCGACGCTCATGAATATCATCACGGATAACCTGCTGTCGGATACCGGCGAGGTCAGCTTCAACCATACCCCTATTCGCCGGTTAGGTAAAGCTTATCGAGAAATATTGGGCTACATGCCGCAGCAGCAAGGCTTGTACGATGACTTTACCGGGCATCGGTTTCTGTGGTACATGGCCGCTCTAAAAGACATGAAAAAAGAAGCAGCAAGGACGCAAATCGATGATTTGCTCCAAATCGTAAACCTGCAGCAAGACGCGCACAAAAAACTAGGCTCCTATTCCGGCGGCATGAAACAGCGAATCATGATCGCCCAAGCGCTGCTAAACGATCCCAAAATCGTTCTGTTGGACGAGCCGACCGCCGGTCTTGACCCAAAAGAACGAATCCGAATACGAAATTTTATCTCGGCAATCTCATCGAATAAAATCATTCTGATCGCTACGCATGTCGTCTCCGACATCGAATCTATCGCCAAGCAGATCATATTTCTGAGGCATGGGAACATTGTACTGCAGAATGACCCGTATTCGCTGCTGGAATGGATGAAGGACAAAGTGTACACGGTATATGTATCGGAGAAGAATCAACTGGAAAGCATTGAACAGCAGTACAAAGTGAGCAATATTACCAACGAAAAAGAAGGCATCTGCGTCCGTATCGTAGGCGATCATCCGCCGGAGAATCTGGCCGCGACACCCGTCAAGCCGAACCTGGAAGACGTCTACTTGTATCTCTTCGAGCAAGAGAATGCCAGCGGTTCGACGGTGTCGTTATAGCGTTAACGTGTTGCTGGCCGCCACCTTATGCGCTATGGCAGGGTCTCAGCGCTCGTCTTGACGTTCTTGCCTGGCGGTGGGTAGTCCCGTGTGCCCATTGGAAAGCCTCCCGAGCCTGGGAGGCTTCTTTCCGCGGCGGCAAATTTGTTCCATTTTCGCTTTACTTACATGTAAATTGTTTTACTGCGTCATTGATCTGTTTTTCAAACATATAGCGGCCGGGGTCATAGGGATCTAAATTATTTATATTTTTCAAACCATAGCCTTTTAAGCCTTGAGCTTTAAAATCCCCATTCTCTTCAATTAGTATCGCAGGAGCAGACCATGCGTAGCCATCCTGCATGACAATCCAAACATTTACACTGGTTTCGTACTCATAAAAATCAACCATATAAATCTGGGCATTGGCCCATTTTTCTTTTTCCTCGCCACTAATTAAATCTTTACAATAGGCAAATACATAAGTTTCTACAGCTGCTATCATTTTATCTTTTCGAGGCGAATGTCCGTAGTTTGGATTATGAGGTTGCTCTACCGTTACCGAAAATTTGCCGAAAACCTTATAATTTCCTTTCGGTGCATTACTTTCGTTTTCTTCAACAATACCATCAAAATACACGATCCCATGATCAACCTTGATTATCGCCAACCAATTGCCGATATTAGTATGGAGAAATACTTCATTCGGGTTGCTTTCGTAAAGTCGAGTGTCGGCTTCTATTTTTTTGCCGATATAGGGATCAAACTCTCCTTTATTTCCGTTTACTTTTTTCGGATAAAACCATAACCGATAGTTGATATACACTTCAAATGCATTTTTTATGTTATTTGTCGTGAAGCCAGGGGGCAACATTTGATCTGCCCCTACAGTGGTATTGGCATCGTTACCAATCTCTTTTACACAAGAGCAAACAAGCAGCATTATGCACGTCAGTAATATAATGAATGCGGTTCTAGTACTCATATTTCACGAGTCCTCACTTCTTGTTCCATTTGAATCAATTATTCTTCTCAAAGTGCTTGTAGTTTTGCGGATCGTATTTGTCTTGAGGCGGGAACTGATACCAGCTATTTGATACGGAAGAATACGAATACAGATAGACATAATTCGGTTCATCTTTGAAAGTAACATATACAGGATACTTTGGAAGAATACTTAGTTCACACTTGATGCTTAATATCTCATCTTCGTTATACCCTTTTGAATGTATTAAATAATTATGCATCTTCTTTTCTAGCTGATGAATATCAACCTTAATCTTTATAAAAATACCCAGAACTGACAGTAAAATCAGCATAAAGATTAATAGCAAAATTTTTCTTTTGAACAACCCCATCACGTCTTCAAGCTAAATTAAATGTTCGTTATATACAACAGGACACATTAGGCACACTCCAGAGACCCCATAAACCCTTACCCCATATGAGTTACTTCCACCGCACAAAAAAAGGAACCCGGCCAACGGGGCGTGGGTTCCGAAATTTCAGGGGTTTTTTGGGATGTGGGAGATAAGGAGAACTAAGGCGTAAAGCCTTGTGTGGCAAGGATTTGAACGATTTTCTGAAAATGAAGGCATTTCATTTTCAATGGACCGCGGAAAACTGAATCTCTCAAATCATTTCAAAAATCATTTCAAATTTATAGATGTTCACCAATATGTGCAATTAATAATTTTCCATCGTGTATACTAGGCTCCCCCTGAAAAAAATAAATACGATCAAATCTGTATTTAGTATCTCCACTACTACCAGTACTTTCTAGCTTAGTGTGTGGTTCACAAACAAGCATTATTTTTTCTCCAGAGTTTTTAGTAAACACAAACGAAAAACGTCTTTTAGCAGAATCACTATCACCTTCGAGTGTACATGCTATCTCAGCAGTACTTGAAAATACTTTTAAAACTTCACTTAGTTGCCTCCCCTTACATTCTCTGTAAATTCCGGGAAATTGGTCATTCAAAGCAGATAAATGACGTATTATTTCTCTGCTATATTCCCTTAGAGGCGCACTTAAAGTGTCCAAAGATTTTTCAACTTGTTCATGGAAATGTAAGTTTGGAAAACTATATCTCGCTACTCTTAAAAAAGCTATTTTATCATCTTCACCATGAAGATAAATTCTACGTCTGATATGTAGATCCTCAAGATCGTAGATATAGTAGTGCGATTCATCTGTTCCATACAGACAAAGAAGACTAAACTCTCGACTACCTTCTACGCTCTGAATTTTTGTTAAAAACGTTTGAAGTTCATTATTATCAATTTCTTCAGAAGTATTAATAATCAAATTTAATAACCGCTGCTCATCACGCATCTTGCTGGTTTGTGTATCATACAGCCAATCACAAAGAAGTGTGTCTTCCTTAAACCGAATGTTGTAGATTTCTTGATTGTAATAAACTTTATCACTAGCTATTTTGGCTTGCTCAGCAACCTCTTGAATAATTTCTAGTCTGCTATGTAAGTCTTCCTGTTCACCTGCTAATAAAAATGAGTCATTATGAAGGCAAAGTACGAGACTCATTTGGCATTCCCCTTCTCTCTTTTCAAAAACATTAGTTCCTTCAAATCATTTTGTTCTTGATCAAAGAAACCTATTGGCCAATCAGTTAACTCTCCATTTTCCTTAAGTTCCAACAACTTAACACGTATACCCTCATCTTCTTGTGAAAAATATTGGATACCTAGATCTTTTGCGCGACCCGAACGCGCCATAAAAATGCGTATCCCATTAATGACGTGTTCACTATGTGTTTCAACAATCACTTGTACACCTGCTAAAGATAGTAATCCCAAGTATCTACCTATCCTAGACTGCCCCATAGGATGTAAATGCGCTTCTGGATTCTCAACAATAAGAACAGGGTTAGTTCCAGTAGAGAGTTTTAACCCTGCAGTAACTATTGGCAAGGTATAACTAATTCCGAATCCAGTGTTGGGGGGAGAACAGTACCTTATATCAGCAGTTGCATTACTGAACTTCATTGTCAATTTATTCAAATCGTTAATAGTTTCATATTGAAATTTTAAATGTGGAAACAAAAACTGCATCCATGCTTCTACTTGATGAGAGAACTTTGTTGAATTTTCATTTTGCATAAGAGCTTCATGAACTAAAATCTTCATAGTATCAGCTATGTATATAGAATGATAGACAAACTCTCCTTGACATCCAATATCAATTAAAGTACTTGACGGCATATCCAGGGATTTTCTGGGGCCTAATCTCTCTGCATGTAAATACTGAAATTCTCCAGATAAATGATCTTCTGTACTGGAACTGATCATGCCTTTCAATAAATGCGACGCATCTCTTCCATCAAAAGTAAATGAAAATACCTTTGTGTCTCCATTAGTATTCTCTAATGTTACATCTACTTTTGGTACTGCAGGATTAGAAAAAACACTCGACGCTTGTCCCATCTGCAACATGAAGGGACCGTTTATTGAGATGTCTAATTCTCTACCAACTCCACTAATTCTTTCTTGTTCAATTGCTTCACGTGCAAGTAATAGGGATTGAACCACACTCGACTTTCCACTTCCGTTAGCACCTACTAAAACAGTGACTGGTTTTAAGTCAATTTTTTTATCTATGAAACATTTAAAATTCTCAATTTTAATTGAATTCAACATTTAAATATCTCCTTTAGCATACTATGAATAGTCTTAAATTGTATATTAATACTTGCTACGCTTGCAGTAGATCTGTTTAAGGTTTGTGCGAATTCGAAATTTTGATAACAAGTATCTGCGAGTTTCCATAAGACAGCATTTCCAGCATTCCTTACATTTTCTACATCATAATACGCTAGTTCAACACTAAGGGATGTAAAAAGGGTTTTATTAAGAGGTTTATTTCTAGCTTTTGTTTCATCAAGTTCATACGGAAGTATGCGTCGAAACGCTAGATTTCCAAACAATATTCTTGCATTTTCCATCGATCTTTTGAAAGCAGTTTCGTAATTATATAAACTGTCTACTTGCATATTAAGCAACTTCTCAAAAAAACTGTCTAGAAATTCTTCTAATCTTCTATAACCGAATATCGTAACATCATTTCGATTATAAGCATCATAAAATGCACAGAATCTTAAAACTAGTTCTTGAAGCAACATTCGGGGATCTTCCCTATAGTTGGCTATATATTGAAAATTAGGATCATTCACAAGATTTACAAGAAATCTACGAACACTATCAGTAGCTATAGAATTTCTAATCTCTTGGGAGTTAAGAGGTACCCCCCCAGTATTAAGCCTTCTAAACAAGTCAAATTTAGCTTGTAATGGAGTCCGTGAGTCAATCACATTAAATGTGAGGTTAGCATTAAATATGCGTTGCTTATATTTTAAAGGAAGTTCATTGAACCTATATCCTTCACATTTCCATAAGTATTGTAGCCCTTTTAAAGTAAACCCATCGTTAATAAATTCATATATAGTTGATAACCGCTGCAATCCATCTACAATCTCCCATTGAGCATTTTGATTTTCAGCAGCATAAAATATGGGGAGTGGATACAAAAGCATTAGTGATTCAATAAGTAGAGATTTTCGTTCTGGTTCTTTCCAAACATAATATCTTTGAAAATCTGGATACAGATTAATTGAATTCTCATTAATCATGTTTATAATCTGCATTACTGAAACCATTCTCAGGTTTACACGAATTTGATCTATATCAAAGGGTTCATCAGAAGAATAATCATTAGAATCTCGATACATATCTTTAAAGTAGTCTGTCAAAATTTCCCCCCCCTTATGTAAATCATTTTAACATACTGGGTATATTATTTAAATTGCATTAGTTCAAACTGTTTACATAAAGTACAAGTCTACAGTTTCTTACAGATGTGTCCATAGTCTCGTAATCCGCCCTACACAAAAAAGGAACCCAAAGCACCGAGGCGTAGGTTCCGAGATTTTAGTGATTTTTTAGGGGTTGAGCGATAAGGAAAACTAAGGCGCAAATCCTTGTGTGGAAAGGGTTTGATCGACTTTATGAAAATGAAGAAAGTTCATTTTCAATGCGCCGCGGAAAGCCGAATCGCTCAAACTTTCAAATCTATCACTGCTCAGTATCCAATCCTAACCATTCCCCATAAAGAGCAATCGTAATATGATTACAGACCACTAATGAACCGCTATTCAAATAATATTAATTCTGGTGACCCTAAAGACACATATAATAGACTTCTATAAGTAATTTTATTATTTTCAAGAAGCCTTCTGTACATTTTGCCATGGCTGTCATTTAATTTCGTTAAAAATTCCTCAACTTGATCATGGAAATCTAAACTTACATCATTAAGGTTTCTTTGCACACAGTAAGTTCTGTACTTTTCAATAATAGACTCATCATTACTACAAACAAAATCAAAGCTATCAAATAAATACATTGCCTTAAAGCATGAATGTAATACTTCACTCCAATATACACTCTGCTCCATCTTTCTTGCTTGACTAATATGATATAAGACTTGTAAAATCAAATGATGAGTGTAGTCTCCCGGAACCTCAAAATGCGTTCCTATTACTGATAACGCCCCTGCACTAATAAAGCTATTGGCTACATCATAACAAGTTCCCCAATTTACTTGTGTTTCACAAGCCCCTAAAATTACTATCTCAGGAACATTATCTATTTTGTTTGCTATCTCTAAAGAAAAGACTCGGTCTTCTCCAATCTGCAAAAACCCTACATCATTTTCGTCCTCATCTTTAAACGAACCATGCCCAAAATAAATCAATAAATTAGAGGGATCGTTTTCACTAAATGCCCTAAAAAACTCATCTTTATTTTTAGGCTCAAAATAATGGAAGGATACGTCCAACTGATTTTCCAAAATAAAATCTTCTATAAATCTTTTTATTCCTACTGCTAAATAATACAAGGAGCTGTCATCTGGATCATTTTTATCTATTGCATTTATTAAAAAAATCGATAAGCTTTTCTTTTTAATAATATATAAATTTTGCAATGAAGAATGTCTTAAAACGCTATTGAATGGAGTAATAGGAATTCTACTCATACTAACAAGAATGGCTAGTGGTACTCGATTGACCTGTAGCCATTCAATTGGTAAATCAGAAATGACTTTCAAATGCTTTGCAATTTTGATAATATCATGTATCTTATTGGCATTTAAGTATTCAGAAAGAATGTCTGATATTTGATAGATATTCTTATTAAATACCTGTGTACTGACAGATAAATAAACATTTGCTTTTTTCATTTCCTTTATTCTCAGAACTAATTCATTAGTCGGAATGTTATCTGTAATAATGTATGGATTACTTCGAGCATAAGTAAAAAATATATCAAGTATGCTTAGAAAATCGAGCTCTTTTCGTCTATCTTTTATAACTTCTATCATAAAATCATTTTCTATTCCCAAAGAATCAGAAGGTATTTCATTTCTAGTTAGTTTTTTTGAGAATCTTTCTACTTTGTTTTGTATAGAATGATTCGCAGCAGGATTATTATTACCTAATGTGAAGTTATGCATTATTTCATCTTTATTTACTGATGGAATACATACAACGACATCCAGAAAAAAATCTTTTATACAATCAAAATTATTTATCACAGTATTTAACATTAAATCATAGTCATTTTTATTTGATTCCTTTAAATACCGTTGGAAAATTTTTTGATCTATCTTAACTCTTTTTAAAAGTTCTGATAATAAATTATTCATGTTAACAAATGAGCCATTTGGGTCAATCTTATACTTTACAAACGAAATCAATATAAGTAGATACCTCTCGCACACTTGGAATTTAAAACTATCTTCAACAAGTTGTAAACTTCTTCCCTCGGTAATTTGCATGAATTTTCCACTATCAAAAGGTAGATTTAAAATTCTATACCATTGCTTGTAGACTTGAATTAATAAATCTTCTTGCGAGAAAAGCAATGTATCCTTAATAACATCTTTTGATATTACAGGGTTAGTAGTCTCCATTGTGATTTCTTTAACACTCTCTGTAGACACTCCTTGACAAATAAAGATACAAGCTAATGTATTACTCTCAAATAACTTTAATTTCCCGAGAAAATCATCTTCCCTAATTGTTGTAATATCGTAATAAATTTCCCTCATCATTATTTTGCCCAATTCATATTGGTAATTATCACCAATCAATTCTTCCGATGTTGCTGGTAATTTATATAACGTTCTATAGAAATCTATATTCTCTAATATTGTTTTATCAAATCTGTTGACAGCGGAAATAGATCTAAATACATTATCTGTATAATTAAAATTTGGTAATACAATAAAAAAATGAATTAAAGCCAAATTGATATCTTCTCCTTGTCGTGAAAAATTGTGAATGAATTGATTTTAAGATACTCCTCGTTAGCACGCATTACTTTAGAACAATTTGTTCCAATTAAAGAATTAAAATACCCCAACCACTATATCCAGATTCTACATATTATATTATATTATATTATACTATATTATACTCGACCAACAGGCGCAGATTCCGAGATTTTGGTGGCTTTTAAGGGTTGAAAGATAAGGAAAACTTAGGCGTAAAGCATTGTGTAGCAAGGGCCTGAACGATTTTCTGAAAATGAAGTGAATACATTTTCAATGCGCCGCGGAAAGACCAATCGCTCAAATTGTTTCAAATTTATACACTGACCTCATTGTACCAATTACTGGATAGAAGCTATAAAATCGACACCAACAATAGGAGCACTAACGTTAGTAATTTTTTATTGTGAGTCAATAAAAGCGTGGCATGATTCACAAAAATCACCCCTACTTAGAGTCAGACAAATCCGATTTCACGATTTACGGCATACGTGCGCTTCGCTCTTGTTAGGACTCGGTGTACATCCGAAAGTCGTTCAAGAACGGCTCGGACATTCATCCGTACAGATCACTCTAGACACCTATTCTCACCTTGCACCTGATATGCAGCAAGACGCAGCAAACGCCCTGCAAGATCTATTAGAATAACCAAAAAATCATCTCAAAAACGAAATCATTTCAAAATCATTTCAAATGCTCTTTTATTCCCTTTTCAACATACACCTGCGCCCCGTAAACCCTTATCCCACAATGCTCATTCCCATCGCACAAAAAAAAGGAACCCAGCCAACGGGGCCAGGTTCAAAAGTTTATATATTAAAAAGGGGGTCTTGTTTATTATATTACCTCACTTACATTATCAAACCATAACAAAAATATTTCATTTGTGTAACAAAATTGGAAACGCATTCATAAATTGGTCCTGTAAAATTAACGGTTGCGCCTTGGCGTGAAGTGGCATATACTGAAATTACTTAATTAGAATAATTCTAAATAAGAGAGTAATTCTCATTCTCATTAAGGCCAACAAGGAGGGCTCACATATGGTTATCGAATATGATTACCACCATCTCCACCACGTCAAAGAACAAAGCAAATCCCGGAAAACGTTATGGGTGACGCTGATCCTGACTGCCTTTTTTACAGCTGTTGAAATTGTCGGGGGACTCCTTTCCAACTCTCTGGCGCTGCTCTCGGATTCCGCGCATATGATCTCCGATGTCATCGCTCTGGGGCTCAGCATGTTCGCTATCCATCTGGCGACCCGGCAGCCGAATGCCCGGTTTACGTTCGGTTTTTTGCGATTTGAGATTATCGCTTCTTTCCTCAACGGTCTGGCGCTGTGTGTCATTTCGCTCGGCATTTTCATTGAAGGGATTGGGCGCATCGTCCATCCGCAGCCGATTAAGCTGGGGCTTATGCTCGGCATCGCCTCCATCGGTCTGGTCGTGAATCTTGTGCTTACGCTTGTGCTCCACAATAGTGTGAAAGAAGAAGAGAACCTGAATGTGAAAAGCGCGCTCTGGCACTTCATCGGCGATCTGCTCAGCTCTGTCGGAGTTATCGTCTCCTCGGTCATTATTTATTTTACCGATTTGCTCTGGGTTGATCCGCTGATCAGTATCGTTATTGGGGGCATTATTTTTGTCGGCGGCAGCAAAATTATTAAAGAGTCTTACCTGATTCTGATGGAATCCGTTCCGGAGCAGTTCGATCTCGATGAAATCCGCGGCAATATCCGTCGGGTCGAAGGTGTGGAAGATGTGCATGAGATGCATTTATGGTCGGTTTCTACGAACCACTACTCGCTGACTGCGCATATTTTTACCGATCCTGACGTTCAGCCTTACTGCATCATTTTGGCGATTAATGAAATGCTGAAGGCCAAATACGGCATCGAGCATTCGACCATTCAGATCGAGAATGCCAATATTAACCCGCACGGGGAGTATGGCAGGGAGTTTTTGAAGCATAAGGAAGAGGCTCTTTTAAAAGGCGAACGCACGTAAAAATAAAGGCCGTTTCAGTTCCGTCAGTTCGCGGGCGAAACGGTCTTTTTTTCATGTGGCTGTAGATTGGCGGGCCATCAGCTTGAGCGGTATGGACAGTTCATGCCCCGTTTCCGGCAAGTAGGCGTCCAGCAGCTTCATCGTTTCGGCGTTCATTTCTTCCCCGATCTGTTTCATGAGAAAAGAGGCCACAAGGTGCGTTTGCAGCTCGACGGGCATATGAAAGCTGGTAATCGAGGGATAGCTGACCTCGGCAAAAAATTCGTCGTCCATGCCGAGGAGCTGCACCTCTTCCGGCACACGGATGCTCCGCGCATGGCACACGGACAAAATTTCCAAAGCCAGCGCATCGTTGAAGGTGTAGATGCCGAGCGGCCTCCTTCCGCCGCTGAGCCGCAGCGCTTCGTCCAGGATGCCTTCGACGCCGAGCTCCCCCGCATCCAAAAGCGCGTGCACGCAGTCCTCCCCGCAGTCCCGAATACCTGCGGTAAAGCCTTGTATACGCTGGTCGTTGGCGCCCAAGCCGTTGCGTCTTCCCGCATAGACGATAGCGCGGCAGCCGCTGCCGTACAAATGCCGCGCCGCTTCCGAGGAAGCTCCGGCGAAATCCAGATTGATCGCCATGTTCACGATATCGCTCGGCCAGCCCCAGCCGTTGAAGACGACGAGCGGCGTGCCTTCGCCGACGATTTGGCTCGTCGATTCCGTGCTCATCGCCAAGCCGTGGCATACGAGCCCGTCCACCCTGCGCTGCAGCAGCAGCTCGAGGTGTCTTTTTTCGATTTGCGGATTCATGCCTGCGGCGGAAAACACGGATAAATGGTAGCCGAAGCCGAACACCTTCTGCTCGAGCATTTCGGCAAAGCGGCCGTAATAGCCGCCAAAATGGGGAATGATCAGCCCCAACTCATACGATCTGCGGCGGCTCAAATTTGCGGCCAGCGCATTCCGGCGATAACCGAGCTGCCGGACGGCCTCTTCCACTTTGCGTATGGTATCCTGGGCCATCGGCACATTTTTGCGGTTCAGCACGTTGGAGACCGTCGCTATGGAAACGCCCGCTTCCCGGGCCACGTCGACGATCGTAGGCTGTCTGTGTTTGCTCATCGGATTCCTCTCTCATTCATGTTGCAGCTTTTGAACTCATTGTATCGGGAAGCCCAACCCTCGTCAATCGAGGCGCGTTCCGATATAATGAAGCCACTACATATAAAGGAGATACGTTCATGTGGTTTCTTGCAGCCGTAGCCAGCGCCGTTCTGTTTGGCCTGACCGGCTTTTTTATGAAAGCGAGCCAAATGCGCCAAGGCTCCGCAACTTATCTGCTGCTCGGACTGTACATCACAGGCACGATAGGCTTTTTCGCAGGCAGCTTGTGGGAAGGCTCCTTGCACCTCGGAGATTGGCGGCTGTGGGCGGCCGGAATCGTCATCGGCATAGGCTCGGGCTGGGGCAATGTCGTCTTTATGAAAGCGCTCGATCATGGTCCGGCGAGTTTGACCGCTCCGCTGATGAACCTGAACATTGTACTCGTCATTCTCATGTCCTCTGGATCTACGGGGAAAGCATCAGCGCCATCGAAATTGGCGGAGTCGCGCTGCTGTTCGCTTCGGCCGTGCTCGTTTCAATCCGATTGAAAGAACCGCTTACGATCAAAGAGCGCATATGGTTCGGGCTCGTCGCCCTGGGCGGGCTGTTGTTCTTTTTTCGCAACGGAGGGTTGAAGGTCACCGCTGAGCTGGGGCTGGCGGGTACGCCGATCCTTTTCATCAGCTATCTGCTCTCGGCCGCATGGTTCGCCTTCGCCGCCGTCCGGGAACGGCAAAATCCCGCACAGTACGCCCATATCGCAGCAAAAGCAAACGATACGTCACGCCGTACGGGACTCATATGGGGACTGATTGCGGGCTGCTTCTCCTACGGAGGCCTGCAGTTGTACGCCGCTGCGCTGGAAACCGGCCCAGGCTCGATTGCCGCGCCGATTTTTTCCACGTACGGGCTCGTCGTTGTCGTCGGCTCCGTACTCGTCTACAAAGAGAAGCTCACGAAGCCGCAAAGCCTCGCGCTTGCGCTGCTTTTTGCGGGCCTCATTCTGGTCAAAATGTAGCCATCATTCCGTCATTCCTCATGCCGCTGCTCGCCGATGAGCGCAATAATTTCCTTTTTCAGCTTGATAAAAGGTTCCGAATCCTTCGCGTCGCCGGCGCTGCGCAAACCGGGAGGCACTGCGATTTCCTTGCGGATCGTGCCGGGATGCGCCTGCATCACGTACACCCGCTGCGACAGGAAAATCGCCTCCTCGATGTCGTGGGTGATGAAGACGACGGTCGTCTTCTCTTTCTCCCAGATGCGGAGCAGCAGCTCCTGCATCGTGCTTTTCGTCTGCGGATCGAGCGCGCCGAACGGCTCATCCATCAGCAGCACTTCCGGGTTGTTCGCCAACGCCCGGGCGATGGCGACGCGCTGCTTCATGCCGCCGGACAGCTCCTTCGGCAGTGACCGGGCGAAGCGCTTAAGCCCGACAAGCTCCATGAAATGGTCGGCGATCGCACGCTTTTCAAAAATCGGCACGCCTTTCAGCGTCAGGCCGAATTCGATGTTTTCCCGGACCGTCAGCCACGGAAACAGCGTATACGTCTGGAACACCATGCCCCGGTCGGCGCCGGGGCCGTCGATTTCGTGCCCGGAGATGCTCATCGAGCCGCTCGTCATCTCCTCCAAGCCCGCTATGATGCGCAGCAGCGACGATTTGCCGCAGCCGGAAGGGCCGACGAAGCTGACGAACTCATGGGCTTCAACATGAAACGAGACCCGGTCCAGCGCGAGGAATTGCGACTTTTTGGTGCTGTACGTTTTGCTGACATCGATAGCTGTAATTTTATTTTCCCGAGCCGACTCGGGCTTAACGGAATGCACGGCATGCAGCATATGTTAGCGGCCCCCTTCCTGCCATGGAAAAAATCTGCGATGGCAATAGGCAAATGTTCTGTCCGTCAATAAGCCAAGGAGCCCGATCGCAATGATGCCTACGAAAATAATGTCCGTATTCAGGAACCGCTGAGCTTTCATAATGGAAAACCCGAGGCCGCTGCTCGCCGCAACGAGCTCCGCCACGACGAGATAGGTCCACGCCCAGCCGATAATGAGCCGCATCGTATTCATCAGATCCGGCAGCAGTGCCGGAATGAGCACTTTCTCGATGACCTGCCGACGGTTCGCCCCAAGCGTATACGACGTTTGCAGCAGATCGTTCGATACCGCGCGGGTGTTGTCGGCGACCATCAGCATGAGCTGGAAAAAGCAGCCGATGAAAATGACGAGAATTTTCGCCGCTTCGCCAATCCCCGCCCACACCATGATGAGCGGAATGAACGCCGTGGCCGGCATGTAGCGGATAAACTCGGCCGCCGGCACGAACAGCGATTCGGCGAACCGGAAGGTGCCGGCGAGAATGCCGAGCGGAATGCCCATGATGCACGCCAGCAGGAAGCCCATGCCGACGCGGTAGATGCTGATGCCCACATGATGCCAAAACGCGGCCGTCTGCACTTGCGCAGCGAACTGGCTCAGCACCTGGCCGGGAGTCGGCAGGAAGGTGCGGTTCACGAGTTCCCCGTAGCTGAGCACGCTCCAAAGCACGAGAAACGCTGCAGCGACCAGCACGATGCCCGACATGTACGCTTTGCGGCTGATGTCCCCGCGTATGGCGAACAGGGAGGATCTGCGTTTCTTTTTTACCGTTGTGTTCATACGATGCTCCGCCTTCCCCTGTTATTTCTTGCGTTCTTTCGCCACTTCCTCGACAAAGTGCCCATCCAGGAACGACTCCGGCTTCGGAACGGCGGACAGCATATCCAGCCCTTTCAGAAACTCCGCCGTTTTTTGCGCCGTGAAATGCAGCGATGTCAACGAGTCGGCTTTTTGAAAAGCTTTCACATTATCGTCAATCTGGAAAATTTTCACGCTGTTCACTCCGGCCTTGTACTCCTCCAGCGGCGTTTCCGCGGCTTTGGCCATAATTTGCAGCGATTCCTCGGGATTCGCCTTCCAGTAATCCAAAGCGTCGAACCAGGCGTTAAGTATTTTTTTCACATCGTCCGGCCTGTTTTTCGTAATTTCTTCTTTGAAAACGAGCAGATCGGGAATGAGCCCGGGCGTATCCGCCGACGAGAAAAGCAGCTTCCCTTTGCCCTCCTGAAGCGCTTTGCTCAAGAACGGCTCCCACAGCACGGCCGCATCGAGATTGCCGGAAATAAAGGCTGGACCCGCGTCATTGACCGTCATATTCGTGTAGGCAACGTCTTTTTCGGCCAGCCCGGCTTTTTCCAGCGCCGTCAGCATCAATAGATGGTCAACCGTGCCCAGCTCGGTGGCGACCTTTTTCCCTTTCAAATCCTGCAAAGACGTAATTCCGGGCTTCACGACGACCCCGTCGCCGCCGTTGGAATTGTCGTTCACAAGAACGGCTTTCACGCCGATTCCTTTGCTGGCGGGCGCGAGCGTGTCGCTGAGCGTTTGGCTGTTCGCATCCACCTTGCCCGAAGCCAGAGCCGACAAGGAGTCACTGTATACCGGAAACCAGACCAGCTCTGCGTTAACACCGTTTTTCTCGAAAAAGCCTTTCTCTTTGACCAAATACCATACGAACCAGCCCGGCCAAGGGCTTAGCGCGATTTTTATCGGTTCTTTCCCCCCGGCTTGCGCCACGTTCGCTTGCTTGCCGCCTGAACAGGCGCTTGCTACCAAGATCATACATACAAGAACCAGCATCAAACATACCCGACTTTTTTTCATTCCGTTCTCCCTCTCTCCTAGTAAAAAAATAAAGCCCGGAACGATATCAAGTTCTGATATCCTCCCGGGCTTTTGTCCCTCCGTGTGCACAGTGATTGAGTGATCGCCACCGTGTGTCTTCTCTTGGACCAGACCGGCAGAACGACGCTGCTCGCGGAACCCTAGAAAACATAATGCTATGCGGTTGTCGAATGGATTTGTTTCTATCATACTGAGAACTTTCGTTCATGTCAATATACATAACATAAATTTATTTTACTATTGAATTTTGCTTGATAATGTAATAATATATTACATATAAAGACCTATTTGGAGGTGGATTTGATGTATTCCGTTCACTTTCACATTAGCATGTTAGATAATACTCCTGCAACATCCCCTGTAACTGCTCCCCCGTCCCCGCATCCCTTTACAGCAGCAAGCAAGCAGTATGAAAAACTATACGCAGTTTCATCTTCTCCCCCGCAGTTTACCGGCTCTGCCGCCGAATCCAAAAAGGTATGACACAAAAAAACATGCACTCTGCCTTCCCCCGGGAAGACGGCTGCATGTTTCTTTTTTATATGACCTATTGACGTTTACATTAGTGCCATGCTTTAGAATACGTTTTGAGCACGTATAAAAGGAGGCTGATGATTGGCCATTATGGCTGTGCGACTAGTCGGTCCCGCTTTTTCTTCATGATGCGGATTTGTTTCTCCAACCGGCGCTGCAGTGCGGCCAGAGAGTTCATTTGCTGATTGATTTTATCCAATTTATCTTCGTAAGCTGTCAGCATTTCTTCGCAAAATCCGTTTGTTTCGGGCGAACGGTCCTTACAGCTCAAAACTTGACCGATTTCTTCCGTAGTCAGACCCATGCCCAGATAGCTCCGGATCGTTCGGATGCGCTCGACCGCAGATTCATCGAATTCCCGGTAATCGTTATCCAGGCGCCTGACAAGAATTAGTTTTTTCTTTTCATAATGCCTGATTGATCTGGCGCTGACGCCGGTTGTTTTCGACAATTGACTGATTTTCAACGAGCATACCCCCTTGCCGTAAATGTCGAACTCTATTATAAAGCATAACAATAATGTCAAGGTCACTACAAATATTGGAGGAAAATAGTGATGAACGATATATCCGTTATCGGTTTGGGACCCATGGGCATAGCGATTGCCAGGGCGCTGCTCAAGAGCGGCTGCCGCGTCACGGTCTGGAACCGGACGAGCGATAAAGCCCTCCTGCTTGCAGAGGAAGGAGCGATGCCGGCTTTGAGTGCGGCCTCCGCGGTTGGCGCAAGCCCTGTCACGATCGTATGCGTAGCCAATTATGAAACTTCATACAGCATACTGGAAGCGCAAGAAGTTGTTTCCGCCCTTGACGGCCGCTTGCTGATTCAGCTTACCACCGGCAGCCCACGGGAGGCTAGAGACCTTGAGGCATGGGCGCGGGAGCGCGGCGCCAGCTATCTCGACGGCGCCATAGCCGCAACTCCGCAGCAGATGGGAAGGCCTGATACGACTATTTTCGTATCCGGCGCGCACGCCGCTTTTCAGCAAGCCGAGCCCATACTCAAAAGTTTGGCCGGGAACGCGCCCTATCTGGGAGAGCAGGCCGGAGCAGCGTCGGCGTTCGACTTGGGGTTTCTCTCCTATTTGTACGGCTCGTTCCTCGGATTCCTGCACGGCGCGCGCATTCTCGAATCGGAGGGGCTGCGCGTGGATGCCCTCGGATCGATGCTGTTCACGATCGCCCCGATGATCGGGGAAATGATCAAGCGAATGGGCGAAGCCGTCCAGCACGGAGACTTCGGAAACCCGGAGAGTTCCATAGCAACTTCTGCGGTCGGTCTGGAAATGTTCTTGAAGCAAGCCCGGGAAGCGAAGATCAACGCCGAGTTTCCCGAGTTCGCCGCGGGACTCTTCGGGAAAGCGATGGCCGCAGGCTACGGCAGCGAGAAAGTTGCCGCGATCATCAAGGTTTTGCGCGAAGAAGCTTGACGAGTACGGATAGATGGGCACAACCGCTAGGCAGCCCGGCCCGCCCGGGGAGCCTGCGATTGTGCCTCGCGGGCTTTTTCCATGGGTGCGGCTCGTTTGGTGAACCGAAAGCCTGCAAAAGTGCAGGCTTTTTCGATGGAAACGGTCCGTTTTCGGGAAAAGCCTGCGATTGTGCAGGAATTCCCGATTAAAACGGGCCCTACCCCACGGATGGACTGAAGAACCTGCACATTCGCAGGAATTTTGCGTTGCGGGCGCATCCACCGAGCAAAAAACTGTACTTTTGCAGGTTTTCTGTGCGCAGTTCGTTTGACAACCCGAAAACCTGCAAAAGTGCAGGCTTTTTCGATGGAAACGGTCCGTTTTCGGGAAAAGCCTGCGATTGCGCAGGAATTCCTGATTAAAACGGGCCCAATCCCACGGATGGGCTGAAGAACCTGCACAATCGCAGGAATTTTACGATGCGGCCGCATCCGCGAGCAAAAAACTGTACTTTTGCAGGTTTTCTGTGCGCATGTGGCAGAGGCGGCACCAAGTAGATGCAACTTTTCTCCATGCATGAGGCGAAGTGGTACTAAACAGATGCAGGTTTTCTGCACGCGTGCCGCAGGGACGCTACCAAGTAGATGCTAGTTTTCTCACGCATGCGGCGGAGGCGGTACCAAGCAGATGCAGGATATGCCGCATCATGCGGACGAGCAACTGCAAGTTTATTTCCTTTTTGTGTCATACAAAATAGAATTACGGTCCCTTCCGTGCTATTATTCATTTGTACCACAAATACAAGGACGAATAAAAAATGTTCAAACACCCCGTAGTGCAAAAAATTTCCAAAATTGCGCTTGTAGCGGCTTTTGCAATCGTAGCTGCAAACATCGGTGCGCCTGAAACGCATGCAGCGGCATACGAACCGAAAACGCTCGGAGAAGCGATTGAAATGGCTTACTGGTATTACTTCCTGCGATAATCTCATCTCCCGCTAACCCCGGCATCATCGCTTCTTCATTCGCCAACGCGCAAACCCCCACAGAGGTGTCGCACGTAAAACCATTCAAGCAAAAAAACACCTCATCATTGAGGTGTTTTTTATATCTCCTACTCGTTAAGACCAGCCCGCAGCTCCTTGTCCGGATTTTCCGTGTAGTACCAGTAAATATACAGTTCCGCATCCGTCCCTTTATAATTCTCGTACATATCTACCGCTTTATTGTTGCCGTCCCCGGCAAAATTGACGGTTACCTGCTTGCCGACGAGACCTTTCTCGCCTACACTCCGCATATACGTCTGATTGACGCCGCCAAAAGCCGGATCCGCGCATTCGCTCTCCACGTAGAGATTCCCGTCCCGCTTGTAATAGGTCCACTTGACGTCATAACCGCCAACCTTGGTTGTCATCGTCTGCCTCTCTTCGCTGATCCCTTCTAGCCGGATTGGATCCTTAGCATCCTTGTGCTTGATATTTTCGTACTTGGCGATAAAAGTAATCGGCGTTTGCGCCGTCACCTGAACACCGGGAGGAACCTCGAACCGGTAAACCGTTTCTTCCGGATTGTTCTGCCCCTCTTCATACCAAATACCGCCCGGCAGGACATTCCCGTTAACTTCCAAAGCATAGTTCAGGAACGGGAAGCCCGCATATTTTTCATGGCTAGCCTTGATTCTGATCTGCGTCGGCGTTATAATCATCTCCTTCAGCACGATTCGCGAGCCGGCATGCTCCAACGGAACATTCAAGCTGCGCTTCACGGTCCCGCTAATCATCTGCTCTTTATTCAAGCGCAACTCGTACATCCAGTCCTTGTCGATCCGCTGCTCCTCCTTCGTATACAGGAGCTTGTAGTTCACATTGCTCTTTTGCAAATCGCCAATGGGGAAAAACTGCCGGCTCGTATACTCGCCATTGTCGCCGGGAGTGCCGTATACTCCGCCTCCCGCTTCCTTGATTATCGCATCCCCATTGTAAGCGGCAATATGCGGAAACATCCATCCCCTTACCTCGGGCCGATCGAACTTGACCGACGAAACCAGCATCAATTTATCTCCCTGGACAAAAGGCTCCAGCGTCAACTGTTCAATGCCGTCCTGCCGAATGTCAAAAGTTTGCTTCTTGTCGGCAAAAGGATTAAATGCAAGCTCGTGCTCCGCCCGGGAAAAAGATTGCAAGTTTTTCGCCGTAAACCGCACATCCGCTTCCACACCGTCAGGCGTCCATTCAGTTTCGAAATAGCCGCTCCACATCTTGCTTTCTTTGTCCCAAAACAAGCTTTGCCGCCCTTCAATAACTCGTCCTTGGGCGTCCTGCAGCTCCATCTTGGCAAATTGCAAGCTTTCCCCAAGGGCTGCGGACGGCGAGCTCAGGCTGTAAAGCAGCACCGTCCGGTTATCGTCCACAATCGCGGTATGTACGGTCAGCGTCACGCCTTCGTGCGTCACCGATTTCTCGATGCTTTGCCCCAGACCCTTTTGCAAAGCGGATTGGATGCCGCTCCTATGATCGAAAATGCTGTCCCATTTGCTCCCGATGGCCGCAACGACCGGCGTAGCCACAAGAACTGCCGCGAGAACGGAGAGGACAGCCACTTTCCGGTGCCGCTTCCGCTTGGGCGCAGCCATATCTACAGGCAGCAGAGCGGCGTCCGCCTCCGGCAAACTTCGTTCCAGCCGGCTCCACATCGCATCGAAATCCGGGTATTTCAGCCCTGCATCATCATCGTCTAAAAACCGAGAAAACTTTTGCTGCACCTTGTCCACGCGCCTCACCGCCTTTTCCATAGTTGGCCTCATCGGCTTCCACTATATGTTTCATCAGCTTCAACCCTTTATTGAGCCGGGATTTCACCGTTCCCATCGGAATGCCCAAAATTTCCGCAATTTCATTCAAACTGCATTCGTTCAAAAACCGGAGCGATACGACCGCCCTCATCTTCCCCGGCAGCCTGTGAAGCAGGCGCACGCATTCCATAGCGGATTCCCGTTCTTCGGCAATCGTCTCCGCGGCTTTCTCCGCACCCGTGGCGGAATGGAGCCGGAGCTTATTCTCCTTTGTTTTGGAGCGGCTGATTTTTTTCAAATGATTCAAACAGTGATTCACCGCCACCCGCATCAACCAAGTCTTCAAATGCTCAACCCGCCTCCAGTCGTGACGGAACACGGTCATGAATACGTCCTGGCACACGTCTTCCGCATCAGCGGGATGATGAAGCATGAAGAAGCATGTCTTATAGACGTCTTTTTTATAAATTTCGAATAGTTCCCTCTCAGTCATAGTCCCCCTCCTTCCTGCTTTTACCTTATAAACAATCCCTCCGCCAAAAAGGTTCATTACGAGCGTAAAAAAAGCCCGATCCCCGTTATCGTTACGGGAATCGGGCTTTGTGGGGTCAGCTTACACGCCCAGCCATTTTTTGAATAAGTGCTTCGTCGTATCGGCGTTCATCGCTGCGATGGAAGTCGTCAGCGGAATGCCTTTTGGACAGGAGCGCACGCAGTTTTGCGAGTTTCCGCAGCCTTCGATGCCGCCGTCGGTCATCAGCGCTTCCAGACGCTCTTCTTTGTTCATCTCGCCCGTAGGGTGAGCATTGAACAAACGAACCTGGGAAATCGCCGCAGGGCCGATGAAATCGGTTTTTTCGTTCACGTTCGGACAAGATTCCAGGCAGACGCCGCAAGTCATGCATTTGGAAAGCTCGTACGCCCATTGACGCTTCGATTCCGCCATGCGGGGACCAGGGCCGAGATCGTAAGTACCGTCGATCGGCACCCACGCTTTAACCTTTTTCAAAGCGTTGAACATACGCCCACGGTCGATAACCAGGTCGCGCATAACCGGGAACGTGCTCATCGGAGCTACGCGGACCGGCTGCTCCAGCTTGTCGATCAGCGCCGAGCACGCTTGACGCGGCTTGCCGTTGATAACCATCGAGCAGGCTCCGCACACTTCTTCGAGGCAGTTGGATTCCCAGCACACGGGCGTAGTTTTGTCGCCTTTAGCGTTTTTCGGATTGCGCTGTACTTCCATCAGCGCGCTGATCACGTTCATATTCGGGCGATACGGGATTTCAAACTCTTCCGTGTAGGGCTTGGATTCAGGGCTTTCCTGACGTGTAACGATAAACTTCACGGTTTTTTGCGCCGTTTGTGTATCCGCCATGATTAGTTTCCTCCCTTCTTCTTGTCCGTCGAATAGTCGCGCTTACGCGGCGCAATCAGGGATACGTCGATATCTTCGTAGCTGATTTTCGGTCCGTCCGGAGTCCAGTCGGCGATCGTCGTTTTCATGAAATGCTCGTCGTCGCGATCCGGGAATTCCGGCTTGTAATGCGCGCCGCGGCTCTCGTTGCGCAGCAGTGCTCCGACCGTCATCGCCTCGGCCAGCTCGAACATGTTCCACAGCTGGCGCGTGAACGCGACGCCCTGGTTGTTCCATCTCGCTGTGTCCGTGATGTTGATGTTGTTGTATCGTTCTTTCATATCTTTAATCCGGTTGATCGTATCCTGCAGGCGGTCGTTGTGGCGGACTACCGTCATGTTCGCATTCATCATGTCGCCCAGTTCTTTATGCAGCACATATGCGTTCTCGGTGCCGCTGTTCATTTTGAGCAGGCTCTCGTAACGGTCCGTATGACGTTTTCTCTCGCGGTCGTACACCGTCGAGGAGATATCTTCCGAGCTCTTGCTCAAGCCGCGGATATACTCGACCGCTTTCGGACCGGAAACCATGCCGTCGAAAATCGCGGAAACGAGCGAGTTGGCGCCCAAACGGTTCGCACCGTGATGCTGGTATTCGCACTCGCCGGCCGCGAACAGCCCCGGAATGTTCGTCATCATGTTGTAGTCGACCCACATGCCACCCATCGAATAGTGAACCGCCGGGAAAATTTTCATCGGAATTTTGCGCGGGTCGTCGCCCATGAATTTCTCGTAAATCTCCATAATACCGCCGAGCTTGACATCCAGCTCTTTCGGATCTTTATGCGAGAGGTCGAGGTAAACCATGTTTTCGCCGTTAATGCCCAGCTTCTGGTCTACGCAGACGGAGAAAATTTCCCGCGTCGCAATATCGCGCGGAACGAGGTTGCCGTAAGCCGGATATTTCTCTTCCAGGAAATACCAAGGCTTGCCGTCTTTGTACGTCCAGATCCGGCCGCCTTCTCCGCGCGCCGATTCGGACATCAAGCGCAGCTTGTCGTCTCCCGGAATCGCAGTCGGGTGAATCTGGATCATTTCGCCGTTCGCGTATTTTACGCCTTGTTGATAAACCGCGCTTGCCGCCGTACCTGTGTTGATGACCGAGTTGGTCGTTTTGCCGAAAATAATGCCGGGACCGCCTGTCGCCAAAATAACGGCTTCGGCAGGGAATGTTTCCACTTCCATGCTGCGCAGATTTTGCGCCGCAATACCGCGGCAAATGTTCTCTTCGTCGAGTACAGCGCCCAGGAATTCCCAGTTCTCGAACTTGGTGACGAGACCCGCGGTCTCCCAGCGGCGTACTTGCTCGTCGAGCGCGTACAGCAGCTGCTGCCCGGTCGTCGCTCCGGCGAATGCCGTGCGGTGATACTTCGTGCCGCCGAAACGGCGGAAATCGAGAAGACCTTCCGGCGTACGGTTGAACATAACGCCCATCCGGTCCATCAGGTGAATAATGCCGGGGGCCGCATCGCACAGCGCCTTAACCGGCGGCTGATTGGCCAGGAAGTCCCCGCCGTAAACCGTATCGTCAAAGTGCTCCCAAGTGGAGTCGCCTTCACCTTTTGTATTTACCGCACCGTTAATGCCGCCTTGCGCGCAAACGGAATGCGAACGTTTCACAGGAACCAAGGAGAACAACTGAACGTGAACTCCGGCTTCTGCCGCTTTAATGGTCGCCATGAGTCCCGCAAGGCCTCCGCCGACGACAATAACTTTCGAATTAGCCATTGATGTTCACCCTCCCTTAATGCCCTGCCCGTGTCTCTGCAGGCAAATGCTGAAATTGAGTATCCGTAAATGCGGTCAAAGACATAATAAACATGATTGACATAACGACGAACACACCCAGCCATACATAGGTAGAAATACGCTGAGCGCGCGGGCCGACCGTAATTCCCCAACTGACCAGGAAAGACCACATGCCGTTGCTGAAATGGAACGTAGCCGACAGGATTCCGATCAGATAGATCGTGAACATAACCGGATTCGTCGCAATTTGATACATCGTCGTGCCTAACGCCTCATGATCCACATTTCCGATCGCCACTTGAAGGCGTGTCTCGAAAAAGTGCCATGCGACGAACAAGAACGTAAGAATTCCCGTTATACGCTGCAGGAAAAACATTTGATTGCGGAAGTATCCGTAATTGCTTACGTTATGGCGGGCTTGATAAGCTACGTAGAGGCCATAAACGGCATGGTAAAGAAGCGGCAGCCAGATGCCGAAGATTTCCAGAAACAGCCTCAGAGGCAGCCCGTTCAGCCAGTTGATTTGATCGATGAAAGCGGCATGGCCCTTAACCGCCTCGTAGTTCGTGAGCAGATGCTCGATGAGAAAGAAACCCACTGGAATTACGCCAAGCAAAGAGTGGATCTTTCGAAAGTAATACGAATTACCCGTCATTGAACCAATTCCTCCCCTAAAATAGTACATCCGACATTTTCAGACAAGCCACATACCATTGTACTCTTGCGGTATACAAGCGTCAACCCAGATTCATCCACGCCTATTTTTCCATCATACAGAGCGTTTATGCAGGATCGCCCAAAAATTGTGAACAAGAAGTGACATATACATGGTACCTCTTTCTCGCTTATAATGGAAGTGCCGATTCTTTATATACCCTTATAACTTATTTGCATATCGATCATAACGGAAAGGGGCGCTTTTTGTGGAGCTTTTGGACGTTTTTGCAGTTGTTGTCGAGCAGGCGAGCTTGAATAAAGCTTCGCAAATTTTGAACTTGTCACAACCCGCGCTCTCCCGCAAAATCATGAAGCTGGAGGAGGAGCTTGGCGTCGAGCTCTTTATCCGCAAAGGCAAGCGGCTTGAGCTGACGAAAGTCGGCCGGTTCTGCTACGACCACGCCCTTGAACTGCGCCATCTGGAGCGCAAGTTCATGCAGGAGATTCAAACGTACAAAGCGGCCGGAAACCATGTGTCGATCACGATAGGCGCCAGTCTGACAACGCTGCAGGCCACGCTTCCCGACCTGATCACAACCTTTTTGGAAGACCAGCCGATGACCGAGATCAAGCTGCTGACCGGCAAGACGCACGAAGTCGTCACGATGGTCAAAGAGAAAAAAGTCGATATCGGCATGATCGCTTCGCAGATCAACGCCTCGGGCTTGCGCTGCGAGCCGCTGTTTGACGACCATCTGTGTCTCGTGCTGCCGCTCGGGCACAGCTACATCGACCGCCCCGCGCTTGCGGTCAGCGATTTGAACGAACTGCCGATGATTCTGTTCTCCAAGGGAACCTGGTACCGGGTTCTGATGGACGAGCTGTTCCACCGGTTCTCCGTCTTTCCCAATGTGCAGATGGAAATCGACTCGTTCGAAGCGATTCTCCGCCTGGTGTCCACCTGCAAAACGGCGACGCTGCTGCCCCGCTCCTATTTGCGGGAAGATCTCATTCTGAACAATGAGCTGATTTTGCGCAATTTGCCGGAACTTGAGCAGACGAAGCGGACGACGTCGCTAATTTACTCGGTCGAAGCCTCGGACAATCCCGTGGCGATGAATTTTGCCCACCGGGCGATCCGCTACTTCGCGGACAACGAATGAGCCTCCGACCGCCGCTGCTGTCCGCGTGTACGCGAGGCAGTTCGGCGATTTGGAGGCTTTTTTCATAAAACGAATTTGTATCCAACACCCCATACGGTTCGAATCCGCTTCGGCTGCTTGGGGTTATCCTCGATTTTTTTGCGCAGGTTTGCAATATGTACGTCAATAGCGCGGTCGGTTACATACGAATCGAATCCCCGCACCGTGTTGATCAAATCTTCCCGGCTGAACACGCGCCCCGGGTGTTTGACAAAGCAAGTCATGATCTCGAATTCGGAATAGGTCGTATTGACCAGCCCTCCGCGCACCCACATCGACCGCGTCTCCGGATCGAGGTGCACGATCTGTATGCCTTCGTCGGACTTCATCTTATAGGCGGGAAGCTCCAGCAGCGCCGGTCCTGCCGGCAAGCTTTCCTGATACACCCTGGCCCTGCGAATCAGCGCCTGTATTCTTGCACTCATCTCGTGCAAACTGAACGGCTTGCTCAAAAAATCGTCCGCCCCCGCCATTAAAGCGCTTACACGTTCAATTACTTTGTTTTTCATCGATACGATCAAAATAGGTACCATCGATGTTTTTCGGACTTGCTTACACAATTCCAAACCGTCCATATCGGGCAGCATCAAATCGAGCAAAATGACGTCGGGCTCAAAATAACCCACGGCATCGAGGCCTTCTTCGCCGCTCCCCTTTCTCATGACCTGAAAACCTTCCTCACCCAAATAAATCGAAACCATGTCGCCAACCATCACATCATCTTCAATAACCAGTACCTTGTCCATGTCCGCCCACCTTTGTTTCAAAATGCTTATTGTTAGAAAAGTGTGAGGAAATTTGTTAGGTCAGCCTACACTTGCAGTTAGATTTCGCAAAAACCTGTCGAAAAATAGCAGCTGCATTTTTAATATACTATAGAAAACCAGGAACCAACAAGCAAAATGTTAGTTTATTGTTAGAACACAAAAAACCGCCCCCTGTGCACATCGTGCATTCGGAGACGGCATACTCAATGTTCGGCTTCCGCAGCGCCGTTCGTTACCTCAAGGCCCAGCTTGCGCGCCGCGAAGGCAGTCGTGCTTGCCTGGACCAGAATCGTGATCAGCACGGCCATGAACGTTACGCTGGCGATCAGCTCGCTGTGCCTGATTCCCACGCCGGCGATCATGCCGGACAGCGCGGCCGGAATCACTCCCGTTTCCCGCACCCAGAACATGAACAAAATCTCGTTCCTCGTCCACTTCGCCCGGCGGTCCGGCAGCGCGCATGCCAGCACGGCAAACGGCCTCGCAATAAAAATAAACGCAAAAATAACCCCCAGGCTCGTCCATAAATGTTCGGCAATCAGCGCGAAGTTCACTTGGCTGCCGAGCAAAATAAAGATGAGCATGCGCATCATTAACGTTATATTTTCCGAAAAATGGCCCATTTCCTGCAGCTTGTCCTGCATGTCCAGCTTGAACGTCTCCACGTTCCCCCAAATAAGCCCGGCCGTAAACGTAGCCATAAATCCGCTGACGCCGAGGGCTTCGCCCGCCATATATGCTCCGAGAGCCGCAACGATCATCGCAATCGTCGCATATTGGCGCAGCAGCCCAAGCTTCAGATGCGCGGTCAAGTATGCAAGGGCCAAGCCGATCGCCGCGCCGACGAGAAGCCCTCCCGCCGCCGTTTTGACGAACGCCCAGATTCCCGAGCCAACCGAAACTTCCCGGGTGCCCAGGATGACCGCAATGAGCGAAAAGGTCAAAATCGATCCCGTCGCATCGTTAAAGGCCGATTCGCTTTCCACAGTTTCCCTGACTTTCGGGCGGATCTTCACCTGCTTGAACACGGGGATGAGCGTAGCCGGGTCCGTCGAACTGATGACCGCCCCGAGCAGCATCGCGTATATCCAGGGCAGGCCAAGCAGCAGGTGCGCCGCCACGGCCACTACCCCGCACGTAATCATAACGCCGGGGACGCTGAGCAGGCTGACGGTGATCCACACTTTGCGAAGGCCGGAGAGGCGGATGTTGCGCCCGCCGTCGAACAAAATGAGAGCGGAACCGATCGCAAGAATGAACTGGTTCGTAAATGAAGTGTTGGATTCCTGTATCCAGCCCAGGCCTTGCCCGACAATGATGCCCCCTACGAGAAAAAGCGCGACATCCGGCAGCTTCAACAGGTGTGCAGCTTTGCCCAGCAGCATGCCCAGACTGAAAATAATAAAGAGCAGCAAAATGACATGCTCAATCATGACGGCAGACGCATTTTCCATTATCCGATAACTTCGCTCTCAAATTCTTCGATTTGTTCATTCGTCCCGATGATCACCATAACATCCTTTTCATTGACAACGTCTGTCGCAAGCGGCGCGATGATCACACCGCTTTGCTTGTTGATGGCAACGACGCTGCATCCGTATTTGGCCCGGGGGTCCAGATCCTTGATCGTTTTGCCGCACAGGCGCTTGGGCACCGACAGCTCGACGATCGTGTAATCTTTGGACAACTCGATGTAATCCAGAAGGTTAGGCGATACGAGCTGGTGCGCCACGCGGATGCCCATATCCCGCTCCGGATAAATGACGCGGTCCACGCCGATTTTATTCAGCACTTTGCCGTGCAGCTCGGACAGCGCCTTGGCGACGACCATTTTGACACCCAAATCTTTCAGCACAATAGCGGTTAAAATGCTGGCCTGAATATCGTCGCCGATCGCGACGACCGCACAGTCAAAGTTGCGCACGCCGAGCGACTTCAGCACTTCCTCGTCCGTGGCATCCGCCACGACCGCATGCGTCAGCTCGGAGCTCATCTCGTCGACCGCTTCTTCGTCCTTGTCGATGCCGAGCACCTCATAGCCCAGCTTGATCAGCTCCTTCGACAAGCTGGATCCGAATCGGCCCAGACCGATTACCGCGTATTGATTTTTTTTCATCTCCAGTATCCCCTAACCAATCGTAATTTTACCCTCAGGGTATCTATATAATTCTTTTTCCTGTTTCGGCTGCAGCGCGTAAGCGAGCGTTATAGGACCGAGCCGGCCGGCGAACATCGTCAGGCTGAGCATAATTTTGCCGAAAACGGTCAGCGACGGCGTAAGCCCCATAGTCAAGCCGACAGTACCGAAGGCGGACGTCACTTCGAACAATATTTTCAAAAACTGCACGGACTCCGTCGTCGATAACAGCATGGACACGAATATGACGAGAAAGAGCGCGATCATCGTGAGCGTAATCGCTTTGAGAATGCGGTCCTTCGCCAGACGGAAACGGAAAATGACGATATCTTCCTTGCCTCGGATCATCGTGATGATGGCGGCAATGAGAATGGTGAACGTCGTCGTTTTGATCCCGCCCCCCGTCGAGCCGGGAGAAGCCCCAATAAACATGAGAATCACCATGAAAAATTGCGACGCCTGACGCATGGCGCCGATGTCCACCGTATTCGCGCCGGCCGTCCGGGGCGTGACGGATTGGAAAAACGAAGCCAACATTTTTCCGCCGAAATTCAGCGGTCCTAACGTCTTGGTGTTCGTGTATTCGAATATAAATATCACTAGCGCGCCGAAAACGATCAGAAATCCCGTCATGGCAAGCACGACTTTGGAATGCAGGGAAAGTTTCTTCGTTTTGTGATATTCCATCAAATCGGACAAGACGATGAAGCCGAGACCTCCGAGCACGATCAGCGCCATCGCGACGACGTTCACCGTGAAATCGTTGACGTATCCGGTCAGCGAGACGAAAGGAGCATCGGCGGTGCCGAACAGGTCGAATCCGGCATTGTTGAACATCGAAACCGCATGCCAGATGCCGAAGTACAGCGCCTTCGAAAATTCCATGTCGAACGACCAACGGATCGTGAACAAAATCGCCGCTATCGCTTCGATGCTTAATGAATAAATAAGTACTTTGCGGATCAGCCGCACAATCCCTTCCATACTGCCCTGGTTGAACGCCTCCTGTAGCAGCAATCTTTCCTTCAGCGTAATTTTTTTGCGCAGCACGAAGGCGAACAGCGTGGCCATCGTCATGAAGCCGAGACCGCCGATCTGGATCAGGCTGACGATGACGACTTGTCCGAACACGGTAAATGCCGACCCGGTATCGACCACGACGAGGCCGGTTACGCAGGTCGCCGATGTGGCCGTAAACAGCGCATCGATAAAAGGCAGCGACCGGCCGCTCGTCGAGGCAAAAGGAAGCGTCAGCAGCCCCGCTCCGATCAAAATAATGGCGGCGAATCCAAGGACCAGAATTTGCGGAGGCGTAAGCTGCCAAATGCTTATTTTTTTCATAAATCCCCCTGTTGTCATCAATTGAACACGCAAAAAAAGACACTGGAAATCCAATGCCTTATTCGGAAATGGTTCCTGACGTAAAGCCTACGAGGTTAGCTGACGGATTCGGGTGCGCGCAGTCACCCTATTTGTCCGGTTTTTTGACGCCGGAGACAAAATTCACCCCAAATTACATGGTTCCCCCGTTTTCAACAAGAAATTCGGCTTTTTATTCAATTGATATGAATTATATATCTGATTTATTGTTCCGCACAAAGTTGTTTTCAGCGGATTTGCGGGGGTTTTCGCAGCATTCCATCGTGTCTGGCAAGCAGGAGAGGGCGTTACGATTCGAAATCGCGAATTTGCCCCGGTTTACGTTTTATTTTGCATGAATTGGTTTTCCTTAACATCTGTGATACTTTTAATTTAGCGTATTTGCGAACCAACATTATCCAAGGAGATATTTTATCCCATGATGCGAATGAAATTGAACCGAACTTTGCTGATCCTCGCGTGCATCGGCGTGGCCTTGTATATGGGGGTCAATATGCTTGCGGGATATCAAACGGAAGAAGCGGCCCCGGCGGAAAGTCCGGCCGTTACGAAGCAGCAGGCGGCCGACGCGGCCGGGCAGTTTTTGCAAAGCCGCTACGGCATCGGCCAGCCGAGTACTTTCGTCGTATACCAGTCCGAAAAGTCGAGAAGCGGATACTTGCAGAAAGAACACCTTTTGCACGAGTATGAGCTGAAATACGGGGACCGCTTCCCGCTCGATTTCTATCAGGTCAGCGCCGTCGATCCCGGCAGCAAGCGCAAATTCGAAGTTGACGTCAACTACAAAAGCTTGCAAATCGTCGGCTGGCGCGAGACGCTCACCGGTACCGCCGCAGCGATCGGCAGGCAAAAAGCGGACCAGCTGGCCAAGGAGGAGATGAGCCGGCAGGGCTTTAATCCCGACGATTTCAGTCTTGTCGAGGAGCCGAAGAAAGCGGCCGGCGCGAACACGTACGTTTACGAAAAGAAAGCGGAAGCCATCGGCGGTTCCAAGCTGCGCTTGCGGATCGATTTTGACGATAACGCTTTGGTCGGCTATGCCGTGCAATTCAGCATCCCAGAGGACCATCAGGCATGGCTTGACTCGCAGGATCAATCCGCCTCGTTCATGACCTGGATCAGCATGGGCTTTACGTTCCTGATGTCCGTTGCGGCCATCGTATATGCCGTCAGGCACCGCAAGCAGATGGATTTTCGCAAGGGCCTGCTGCTCACTGTTATTTTTACGACGATTTACATCGCCAACAACATCAATATGTATCCGGCTTTCAAAACGATGTCCGGCGATATCGCAGACAACGGAACCGCCACATTGGCCGGCTCGCTGTTCATGAACGTCGTCACGCTGCTGCTCGGTCTATCGGTCTACATCTCGCTTGCTTCCGGCAGCCGGTGGTGGGAGTCGAACGGGTGGAAGCCTTGGCCGGCTTGGCGGGAATCGCGCTTCGGATCGGAAGTGTTTCACGGAATGGGCCGGGGCTACTTGCTCGCCCTGTTCATCCTTGGGGTCCAGCAAGTTCTGTTCTATGCGGGCGAGGTCCGCTTCGACGTATGGGCCGTGAACGATCCGGGGGATTCCGTATTGAATATGCTGGAGCCCAAATTGTTTCCGCTGATGGCGTGGGCCGCCGCAATATCGGAAGAAGCCGCTTACCGGCTGCTCGGCATCCTGCTGTTCAAAAAGCTGTTCCGCTCGAACTTCATCGCCGTTCTGCTGCCGAGCATCATTTGGGCCGCGAGCCATACGCAATACCCGATCTATCCGGTGTATACCCGCCTGATCGAGGTAACCGTCATCGGCATCATTCTCGGCTATGTGTTCCTGAAATACGGCTTCATCACCGCCGTATTCGCCCATGCTTGCATGGACAGCATCCTGATGGGCCTGTCGCTGTTCTCGCTGGACCAGGCGGGCGATGTTGCCGCAGGTATCTTCTACATCCTGCTGCCGGCCCTCGCCGCGCTGCTGCTGGCATGGTGGCACCGGCGGCGCCTCGCGCCAAGCCCGGGGTAGAGCCAGCGCATGGCTGGCGGTGCGCGGGGATAGCCCCCGTGCGGCGCTGAGAACCTGCGGACGCTCGCTGGGCTGCGCTCGTCGGGCTGCGCGCGGCGCACCTCCGAACGCCCACTAGAGTCTGCGCTCGTTAGGCAGCCCGTGGCGCTGATAACCTCCGAACGCTCGCTGGGCACTCGCGGTGCTGAGAGCCTTCGAACGCCCACTAGGGTCCGCGCTCGTTGGGCAGCCCGTGGTGCTGATAACCTCCGAACGCTCGCTGGGCACTCGCGGTGCTGAGAGCCTTCGAACGCCCACTAGGGTCTGCGCTCGTTGGGCAGTTCCCAGCGCTGATATCCTGCAATAATCAAATCGGAGATAAAGTGACAGGCTAGCGAAACCAGGGGACGCAGCCGCTCTACCCTAAGTCACGCCTCTCCTACACGGGATGGGGCGCATGGCAGCTTGACAGACAAAAACCTGCAAAAGTGCAGGTTTTTTCCTTAAAAATGGTTCATTTTCGCGAAAAGCCTGCAATTGTGCAGGAATTTTCGATGAAATTAGGTCTGAGCCCATGTTCGCGGCGAAAAGCCTGCACATTTGCAGGAATTTTTCGTGGACAGTGGATCAACCGCGCAAAAACTGTACTTTTGCAGGTTTTTTCGCGCAACTAGGCAAATGGTGCGACCGACTCTGGCGTGTGGGCTTCTCAGGAACCAGCAAATCTGCAGGTAGTTTCGTTCAAACCATCCTGGGCGAGAATTCCTGCACAATCGCAGCTTTTTCCGCCAAATGGACCGATTCCGTTGAAAAAACCTCCCACTTTACACGAAAATAGAACGCAGGAAACTTGGTACCGGCGTCCACAACGTTATAGGAGTTTGCGCAGGTTTTCGGCAGGCTCCGGAACAACACTTTTCCGCCGTCATGCAGCGCAGCCCCCGATAGGAGCTGCGCGAGGTGCACACCTTTCACGTAAACCGACAAAAAAGCGGGGCCCCCTTACTCCTGGGGAACCGCCGCCTCATTTTCGCCTTGCAAAGCTTTCATAATTTTATTTGCCAGCTTTTCACCGATACCCAGAGGCTTGAAGTCTTCGACTTTGGCCTCTTTTATTTTGCGTACCGAGCCAAAATGCTTGAGCAGCGCCTTCCGCCGCTTCTCGCCGATGCCCGGTATCGCGTCAAGCTGGGAGACGACCATCGACTTCGCCCTCGTCTCGCGGTGAAACGTGATCGCGAAGCGGTGCACTTCGTCCTGGATGCGCTGCAGCAAATAAAACTCCTGGCTGTCCCGCTGCAGAGGAATTACTTCCGCCGGGTCGCCCATCATCAGCTGCGCGGTTTTGTGCTTGGCGTCTTTCACCAGGCCGCAAATCGGGATGTACAGCCCCAATTCGTTCTCCAGCACATCGACCGCAGCGGAGATTTGCCCTTTGCCTCCGTCCACGACGATCAAATCGGGCATCGTCAAATTTTCCTTGAGCACCCGCTCGTAGCGGCGGCGGATCACCTCGCGCATCGTTTCGTAATCGTCCGGCCCCTGAACGGTTTTCACCTTGTATTTGCGGTACTCTTTGCGATCCGGCTTGCCGTTGATGAACACGACCATGGCCGAGACCGGATTCGTCCCTTGAATGTTCGAGTTATCGAACGCCTCGATGCGGTGAATCGCACCCGTTCCCAGCCATTCGCCCAGATTTTGCACCGCTTTGACGGAACGGCTTTCATCGCGCTCAAGCAGCCTGAACTTCTCTTCCAGCGCCATGCGGGCGTTATCCTTCGCCATATCGACCATCTGCTTTTTCAACCCGCGCTGCGGAAAATGAACCTTCACCTTCAGCCACGACTCCAGCGCTTCCCGCACGTCCTTCTCCTCGGCTTCAGCCTGGGCAGCGCCACCACCAGCTTCCGCAACTCCTTCTGCCTGTATAGCGTTCCCGGCTTCTGCTACAGCTTCAGCCTGCGCGGTACCCCCAACTTCCCCAGCTCCTTCGGCCTGTATAGTGCCCGCAGACTCCGCTACGGCTTCAGCCTGTGCAGTGCCATCAGTTTCCGAAACTCCTTCCGCCTGCATAACACTCCTAGCCTCCGCTACGACTTCGGCCCGTACAGTACCACTTGCTTCCGTTACAGCTTCGGCCTGTGCGGCACCCCCAACTTCCCCAGCTCCCTCGACCTGGATAGTGTTTGCAGCTTCAGCAGCTCCTTCCACCCGTATAGCGCTCCCGGTTTCCGCTACGCCTCCGGCCTGCGAGGCAGCCGCTGCCCCAGGCTGCGCCGACGCCCCCGCTTCCGGCACGCCGGGCAGGAAAATCTCCTTCGGCAGCGCCGGATTGTCGCTGTACACCTGTGTCACATAGGTGATGAAGTCGCCGTACTCGTCACCATAGTAAGGGAACAGCGAAACGTGGCGCTCGATCATCTTGCCCTGGCGCATGTACTGGATATGTACAGCCATCCAGCCTTTGTCCACGGCATAGCCGAAAATGTCGCGGTCGACCGCATCATTCGTCGTGATCTTCTGCTTCTCCATGACCGCGTCGATGTTCAAAATATGATCGCGCAGCTCCTTCGCGCGCTCAAAGTTCAATTCCTCCGCTGCGGCGTGCATTTTGGCCGTCAGCTCTTCCTTGATCTCCACGTGTCCTCCGTTGAGGAAACGAGTGATCTCCTGCACCATCCGCTCGTTCGTCTCCGCGGATACTTCATATTCGCAAGGCGCCAGACACTGCCCGATATGATAGTATAGGCATACTTTATCGGGCAGGGTCCTGCACTTGCGCAGCGGATACAGCCGGTCCAGCAGCTTCTTCGTCTGCTGGGCGGCAAAAGCGTTCGGATAAGGGCCGAAGTATTTGCCCTTATCTTTAATCACCCGCCGCGTGACCTCCAGACGCGGCTGCTGTTCGTGCGTGATTTTGATATACGGGAACGTCTTGTCGTCCTTCAAAAGCACGTTGTAGCGCGGATGGTGCTGCTTGATCAGGTTGCATTCGAGAATCAACGCTTCCATATTGCTTGACGTAACAATATATTCAAAATCGCGAATCTCGCTGACCAGCCGCTGCGTCTTGGCGCCGTGGCTGCCTGTAAAATAGGAGCGCACGCGATTTTTCAAAACTTTGGCTTTGCCTACGTAAATGATCGTTCCTTCGCGGTTTTTCATCAAATAACAGCCGGGTTTGTCCGGCAGCAGCGCCAGCTTGTTACGGATCGCTTCCTGGCTTTGTTCCCGGGCTTCCCGGTCCTCGTATTCCATTGCAGACAGTTCCCCCTTCTTACGATCTCCCCAAAATGCCCATCGCCCAGCGGCAGCAGGTACTTCCCTGCCCGTCGCCCCGACGGCGGCGGAACTCCCTACTCGCCGCTCATTCGGCCGGACCGGGCCGTGCTCATGCAAAAAAGCTCTTTCTCAGCATAGCAGAAAAAGAGCTTTTTCTCACGAATTTTGTGCGGCGGAGCCTATTATTGATGACGGCTTACTACGTTTTTCAGCGCGTCTTTGGATTGGAAGCCCACGACTTTGTCGACCGGCTGGCCGTCTTTGAATACGATCAGCGTCGGAATGCTCATCACGCCGAAGCGCGCAGCGGATTCCGGATTGTCGTCGACGTTTACTTTGGCGATTTTCAAAGATTCAACC
This sequence comes from Paenibacillus sp. sgz302190, assembly GCF_059820445.1. NCBI lineage: Bacteria > Bacillati > Bacillota > Bacilli > Caryophanales > Paenibacillaceae > Paenibacillus > Paenibacillus sp. sgz302190. The sequence goes on along the minus strand of NZ_JBZYAO010000007.1, from coordinate 25,820 downwards.
TCTTTATCGAGTTCTTCCAGGACAGGCGCGATCATTTTGCAAGGCCCGCACCAAGGTGCCCAAAAGTCTACAAGGACAGTTCCTTCGCTTTCAACTTCAGCTTTAAAGCTTTGGTCGGATACATTCACAATTGCCATGTTAAATCCTCCTTCATGAAAATGAATTTATAGCATCAAGTAGGTTTCTACTGAGCGTCAACATGTAAAGTATACCACAGTGCCCGGCCATTTCAACCGAACCCGCTATAGCGCAAATCGACATCCGGCATGACCGGTCAAGTCGTCGCCGCCTTTTCACGTTCCTGCTTCTGCCGCTCCAAGTATGCGATCCGATCCTTCAGATTTGCCTGCAGCAGCATCAGCATTTCCATCTGCCCTTCAATTTCTCTGAGCTTATCCGTATAAAGCGGCAGCAGATCGTCGCAATGCGACTCCGGGTGCTTCATAACGCAGTTCAGAAAACTTTCGATTTGCTCGGTGGAAAAGCCCAGGCTCAAATAAAACTGAATGGTCTTGACGCGCTCTACAGCCATTTGATTGAACACCCGGTACCCGTTCTCTTCGCGTTCCGTAGCGATCAAACCCTTTTGCTCGTAGTAACGCAAGGAGCGTATGCTGGCACCGGTAAGCTTGGAAAGCTCGCTGATCCGCATGGCGTTCACCACATTTCTTTTCCTTCTTGATCAAGTAAGGTTAAACTTATTGTAAACCATAACACTAATGTTATAGTCAAGCATTTTTTTCTTATTTTCAAAAAAAACGGACAGTTTCCACTTTTATCATGACGAAATGCTTTACAACTTTCTAAAAGTTTGGGTATACTAGGCTTACAATCATGCTAATGATGGACGGCAGGGGGTACGAATATGAGCGATCCTAAACATCCTGAGCTTCACGTCTACGAAGAACCGCGCAACGACTTTATGGACGTTGGCATGGGCTTCGGCGTTTTCTTTGGAGTTCTGCTCTTGGTGGCGGTTATTGCAACGATCATCCAAGTTGCGCGAGTCTAAGAATCTGTCCGACGAACTCAGTAGAAGGTATAGGCAGTTTCGGACAGACTTCTAGATTAGTACGATCGGAACAACAGAACCGTTTCCCGGCCTCTGGCGAAGCGGTTCTGTTTTCTTATTCGCAGGAAGCGCCTTATCTGCCGTTCTGCATGCAAAGGAGCTAAGAGAACAGATGATTCGAGTTAATCAAGCGCGGCAGCAAATGCTGGACTTTATCGGTTTAACAGAGGAAGATCTAGCCCTGCTCAAAAGCAACGAGAACGCTTTCAAACAAGTCGTGGATGAACTGGTCGATCAATTATATGAAGATATTATCAAATGGCCGGAGTTGAAAGCGCTTATCGAAAAGCACAGCACCATCGAGCGCCTGAAGGAAACCCAGCGCTGGTACTTTATGTCCATGGCGGCCGGCACGATCGACGATTCGTTTATCGAAAAGCGGCTGCACATCGGGAAAGTGCATTCGCGCATCGGGCTGACTTCCGCCTGGTATTTGGGCACTTATCTCAAATATACGAACCTGGCTTCCCGGCACTTTGCCGCCGTTCTGCCGGACAATTGGACCCATGTCATCAACTCGCTGAGCAAAATGTTCAACCTCGATTCCCAATTGGTGCTCGAAGCCTATGAACAGGACGAAAAAGCGAAGGTGCAAAATCTCGCCGACGAGCAAAAACTGATGCTGACGACGATCAGCAGAGCCGTGCAGGATCTTGCCTCCATGATGGTCCAGTTGAACGGCAGCAGCCAATCCGTCGCCGATACCGCGATCCAGACGGCCGAATCGCAGGAGCTGTCCAATCAGCGCATCGACGAGCTGCACTTCGAGATCAAAGATATCGAGAAAATGGGCTCGGTCATGAAAGAAATCTCCGATCAGACGCACCTGCTCGGCCTGAATGCGGCCATCGAAGCCGCGCGGTCCGGCGAGCACGGACGGGGCTTCGAAGTCGTCGCCAACGAAGTGCGCAAGCTGGCTTCCCACTCCAGGGAATCGCTCAATTTGATCCAGAGCAAGCTGAAACAAATCTCCGATAAGCTGGAGATGGTCAAGCAAGGCTCCGAAGAAACGACGCTGTACGCCCGGACGCAAGCGGCCAGCGCCGAAGAGCTGACCTCATTTGTGCAAATGATCGAAAATGTCACCGAAGAGCTGGAACAGCTGAAAAAGGACTAATCTCTTACATAGCGAAAAAGGCTGGAACCGCCGACATCCAATGCGTCGTCGGCGTTCCGGCCTTTTTATTGTCCGCGCTAAGCGTAGCCCCGCTTGTTCGCGCCGTTGACGGCGACGACATCGACGAAAGGCCGGATCCGGTCCATGATCCGCTGCCCTTTGTACTCCTCGTCACCGTCCTTGTTGGTGAAGCTGAAATGCTTCTCCAGCCCGGACAGCTCGTAATTCGAGGTGAAGAAAGTCGGCTTGCGGTTCATCCGGTAATTGAGGATCGCGCCGATAACATGGTCTCTGAGCCACGGATTCAGGTTCTCCGCCCCGATATCGTCGAATACGAGCAGATCCGTCTCCTTGAGCAGATCGATCGTCTCCTTGAGCTTGTAGGGCTCCTGGAACATGCCCTTCAAATCTTCCGCGAAGTCCGGCATGTAGACGATAGCGCCGGTCATCCCCACTTTAGCCAATTGGTACAGCATGTAGCACATCAGAAACGTCTTTCCCGTGCCGAACGGGCCGGACAAGAACAGTCCTTTCTTTTGCAAGCCGTCTTCTATAGTCCGTTCCACATAGTTGTTGATTTGAATGACCGCTTTCGCGCGATCCAGATCTGTCCGAAGGATATCCTCAAACGAATAGCTCTGGCTGAGAATGCCGGGATCGACATGAAACGTCCGGATTCGGCTTCCGATCGCATCCTGCAGCTGCTTGGCGGTGAATTTTTTGCAAGCGACCTTCTCCTCATGAATAAAAGGGGTTCCATTTGCCAATTCCGCCGTCAGCATCGTATAATGGCCGGTCATATCGTTAGGGCAGCGATCCAGACCAGGGCAGTTCGAGCAAACTTTGTACTCCGTCACATACTGGTAAAGCTTATTCATATTGAGTTTAATCGCATGATCATCGAGAAACGGATATTTTTGGCGGAACTTGCCGATCAGAGCATCCTGCATAGCGGCTTGAATTTTTGCTTCCGCATTCCTTCTCCATTCCGAATCGGGCAGCGATTTAAGTATTTTAGACAGGGATTCCATTCAGGCAACACCCCCCTTTAGCGTATTCGTGCTAACTTTTGCGGTTGAAGCGCTCGTCCAGCTTCTGCGCCTTTCTGAGCGCAGCTTCCAGCTCCTCTTCCGTAAGTCTGGAAGACGCGGCGGAATCGGCATCCTGCACCGCAATCGGAATGCGCGGCTTCTGCTGCTTGCCCTGCCGGCCTCTTGTCGCAGAGCCGCCGCCCGCCTTGGCCGCCTCCACCTTTGAAGCCGCTTTTTGCTTGAAGCGGATTTTTTCCCGCACATACTCGACCGCCTGCTCGTACGTCGCGATTTGCTTGCCCAGCATATCCGACGCGACCGCTTCGATCGACGATCTGGCCCAGGAGCGCCGGTCGATGTGCAGGAAGTGGATGAGCACGTTGATGACTTCCTCTTTCAGCTTGTAGTTCAAGTCAATTTTCTCAAAAATGTTCAACACGCCGTCCGGAATCGAACCTTGCGTAAAAAACATGCGCAGAACAGCCATATAAGGCTCATTCCGCAAAATATAGTTGTACTGGTGATCGGTGCACTCGCCGCGAAGCATCTGCGGCACCTCCAGGTAATACTGCATCTCGACCGGTCTGTCTTCGGCCCTTTCCTCGGCCTGCTCTTCGCCGGATCTTCCCTCCGCAGGCCGGGCCAGCGCGCGCTCCCGCTCCTCGCCGCGCTTCTTGCTTTGCCGGTAGAACAAATTCGCGTTGTACTGCAGCCTGTCCATCTCCAGTTCGCCTTCTTCGGTGAACATGCCGTCTTCATCCAGCAGCCGGCACGTCTCCTGCAGCGACAGATTATACTTTTTCGCTACGATGTTAATAGCCGCCATCTGATCGGGCTTATGCTTCAGCGCTTCGACAAATACCCGGTTGCTGGCGCCGCGTGGAAAGCGCATGATGATGTCGGCGTACTGGAAGCCCTTGGTCGTCACGTCGATTCCCGCCTCGCCGCCGTGCTTCGACGCCGAAGCTTCGTACAGCGCCTGCTCCAGCTCGTAGTCGATCACCTGCGTGTTCAGGCGGAACAGGTCGTAGAACGGCACGGACAAGTTCTCGCCCCTGGCGTCCAGGCATTCCTCCGGCTCCGGGGCAAGCAGCTCTTCCCGAAGGGAAAGCAGCATATATTTGCCCACTTTATCGCGCAGCAGCAGCGTTAAATGCTGATTGCGAAAAAACTCGTTCGGCCCCAAAGGAGCAAACAGGGTGTATTCAAACACGTAGTCCTCGTCCCCCGGCAAAAACTTGCGTGTCGTTTGCAGCAGCCCGATCGCCTCGAGCTTCGACGACTGCTCGATCAAATATTTGCGGCCGCGCTCGCCCTGCTCAAGCTCCAACAGCAGAAACAGCTTCCGCTGCTGCTCCAGCGGCGAATAGCCGGCCCGATCCGCGCCGATCTGCTGATAAAGCGCGTGGTACAGGCTTACGGCGTACCCGCCTATCATCGGCTGGTACATCATCGTAAGCATTTTATAATCCAGGCTGCTCAAAGAAAAATCACGGTTGACGTAAAACCGGTGATTTTCCGTAAAATGCAGCATATTCGTCATTTGCATTGCGCAATCGCTCCATCCTGCCTTCGGCCGAATCTATCTGTCAGCCTTTCAGCCATACTCTATCAGTCTACCACAAAAAACGACACGCTTGGAGTGGATGAGCCGAAGGATTTTTACCCAAAAAAATAAAGCCCCCTCCCCGGAGGCCGGCTTCATTCGCGCGGGCCGTCAGCTTAACGGCAGCCCGCTTTCGTTGTCATCATGCCCGTACATGGCCGGGTTGAGCTTTTTGGCGATTTCCAGGTCCAGCTTCCCGCGCTCCGTCTCGCGGTCCTCCAGGCTCTCAATCCACAGCCGGATCAAATCGTTCATTCGCGGAGCGTTTTTGAGCGGAATTTGATGCTTCGCGCCCTTAATAAAATAAAGCGAGCTGTTCCGCAGCTTGTCTTGCAGCATATACGAATACTTGTTGAAGCGAATATCGTTTTGCCCGAAGATGAGAAGCATCGGATGCGAAATGGACGCCAGCCGGTGCGTGCAGTTATAGGTTAAGGACAGCTCAAAATATTGCTTGATCTGGTTCGGATTGCCGCGAAGTGAAGTTTGAAACAATGTCCGAAAAGTTTCATCCTTATCGGCGTTGCCCGCTGTAATGACTCTGGACAGCAGCTTGTGGAGAACTCCGCGGTCAGCCATCTGGACAGCCGTCCAAATCGAGCTTTTGTTAAAAGCATCGCTGATCTCGGACATGCCGCTGACGACGATGCCGCCCAAAAATCGCTTCGGATACGCAAGCAGCGCTTCCAGTACGATAGAACCGCCGGTGGAATAGCCGCATATATAAGCCTTGTCGATGCCCAAAAAGTCAAGCAGGTGCCGGATATCCTGGGCGATGAGCGAATAGGTGAGCAACCTTTCCGACGGCCTGCTCTCCCCATGCCCCCGAATATCGAAAGTAATCACCCGAAACCGGTCCGAAAGCTGCTCTTTCTGATAATTGAACGTTTCAAGCGTCAGCAGCGGAGGGTGGATGAAGACGACAGGCGTCCCGTTCCCGGTCGTTTCAAAATGCAGGACGGTTCCGTTAATATGAGCGAAAGGCAAAGTTCTCTCCTCCGAATGGTCAAGTTCGACTACTTCACCATAGAGTGCCCATTTTAAAACATTTTAAATCCTCGGATGCGCAGCGCCTTGATGGCCGAACCGCTCAATACCGCCCCGACAAGGCCGCCGACAGCCGGCACGGAATCCACGACCGTAAACCCCGTATTGTCGGACAAAAACGAAGCTGTACCCATCGTACCGTAAACGATGACCCCGATGATCAGGGCTATGTAAGCGTAAAGCGGAAACCATGTTGTTTTCATCAGCATATTCAAAATAAAGCCAAGTCCGAAAAACAGCACGAGCATCAGGACTGCGGCTACGATCATTTGCAGCAACGAAATCTACCCCCTTTTTCCTTTATATTTTAATCTACGGACAAGCGCAGGTAAAGTGCATGCGGATACAATTTTTCCATCGTCACCCTTTGTTCATTTGCCCTTTCTCCAAGGATTGGATACAATGTAGGGGACAAAAAGCCGTGATCGAGGAGGTTCATTACTCATGAGTGAAGCTGTACAAACGCTTGAAGGCTGGTATGCGCTGCATGATTTCCGTCTGATCGACTGGAACGCATGGAAAGCCGCTTCTTCGGAAGAGCGCAAGTTCGCTGCGGACGAGCTGAATTCGTTTCTGTCCAAATGGCAGCAGGTAGAAAATGACAAATTAGGCAGCACTGCCGTATATAGCATCGTCGGGCAAAAAGCCGATTTCGTCTTTATGCAGCTGCGTGAAACGTTGGAAGAACTGAACGAACTGGAAAATGAGTTTAACAAATCGGCTTTTGCCGCGTTCACGATTCCCGTTTATTCCTACGTATCGATTGTGGAATTAAGCAGCTACCTGGCCAAACCGGGCGTCGATCCGCTGGAAGATCCGGAGCTGGCCGCCAGATTGAAGCCGACACTGCCCAAAGCGAAGCATATTTGCTTCTATCCGATGAACAAGCGCCGCGACGGCGGCGACAACTGGTACATGCTCAGCGCCGACGAGCGCAGAACGATGATGCGCTCCCACGGCATGATCGGCCGCACATACGCCGGTAAAGTGAAGCAAATCATCACAGGCTCCGTAGGCCTCGACGATTGGGAATGGGGCGTTACGCTGTTCGCCGACGATGCGCTGCAATTCAAGAAGCTTGTCTATGAAATGCGCTTTGACGAAGTCAGCGCCCGCTACGGCGAATTTGGCGAATTCTACGTCGGCAACCTGCTTACACCCGACAAATTTGCCGAACTCATTCGTCTGTAAACCGGAGCTCCGCTCCCGAACGCGCCAAAAAAGGAAGCACGCTTTTTACAAGCGAAGCTTCCTTTTTCTTATTTTGACGCCTAGTTCTCATCCTCTTCATCGTCCCGAAGGGCGGCTGCGAGCTCGGCTTCCATCTGCGCTTTGCGGGCCAAATATGCCTCAGTGTCGCGGTCGCGCTGACGGCTCTTTTCCTTCAGCCGCTCGATCGCCGGAAGAATGAGGATATCGATTTCCTTTTGAATCGTGGCTACAAGGTCGTAGCGCTTCTCCGACTCCAAATGACGGCCTACATCCATCAAAGCGTTGTAACGGTCCAATTCATCCCGGGTTAGAAGACCTCTTACTTGGACACTGCAGTGCCGCACGGCTATCCCCCCAGATTCGCCAAACTTGTTATTTTAGAATCGGCCCTTGCGAATAACGAGCGGGATGCCGCCGATAATATACAGGTAACGGATATCGACTATCTTTTTCATAATCGCCGCCATGTTGCCTTTGAGCTTGCGGGAACCGACGATTCCGATGGCTTGTCCTCTGCCCAGGGAGGCTACGGTGCCTTTGTTCGAGAATTTGAAAGTTTTCATTTGCGAGCCGCGGATCGAAGCGATCAGGTTGTGCGCAACAGCTTCGCCCTGCTGCATCGCGATTTGCGCCGTAGGCGGGAACGGTCTGCCTTCGTCATTCATGACGATCGAGCAGTCCCCGACGACATAAATGTTCTCAAACTGCGGAGAACGCAAGTACTCGTCCACTTTGATTCTGCCGCGCATCGTCTCGAATCCGGCTTCGTCGAGCATATGGTTGCCGCGGATACCGCCGGTCCATACGACAGTGGCGGACTTGATGAACTCGTCGCCGGCAATAAGAACGCCCTCAGGCGTACATTCTTTGATTGCCGTGCCGATTTTGAACACGACGCCCTTGTTTTCCAAAACTTTCATGCCGTATTCGACCAACTCGGGGTCAAAGCCCGGCAGCGCGGTCGGCGCGGCTTCAATATTGTATATTTTCACAAGCGCCGGATCTACGTCGAACTCTTTGCAAAGTTCCGGTACGCGGTCGGCCAGCTCGCCAATGAACTCGATGCCCGTAAAACCCGCGCCGCCGACTACGAAAGTCAAATAATCTTTGCGGTCAGGCTCGCGCTTGTATTTGGCAAACTGATATTCGATATGTTCGCGGATAAACCGGACGCTGTTGATGCTGCGGATGTTCATCGCATAATCTTTTAACCCCGGAATGCCGAAAGTTTCAGGTTCGCCGCCGAGACCAACTACCAAGTAATCGTAAGAGAGGGTTCCGTCTTCAAGGATGACTTTCTTTTCATGCGGACGAATTTGGGTCACTGTGGACTTCACGAAATCCACTTTAAATTCATCGATGAGCTTCAAAATGTTCACGCGTGCATTTTCAGGATTGTCAGTCCCTGCAGCGGGCATATGAAGGTGGGTAGTAATATAATGATAATCATGCTTATTGACTAATGTCACGTCAGCTTCGTTATAGTTCAATTCCTTTTGCAAACGAATAGCCGTCAAAATACCGCCATAACCTGCTCCTAAAATAACGATTCTTGGTATGCGACTCATGTTTCTCTCACTTCCATGTCCGATTTTGTTAAAGGTTTTCTCTATATTGTGAAATATTACACAAATGGCTTCAAATGTAGTATACAACCTATAGTTTGCACTTCTTCACAGCTAAATATGATGAAACAGCCATGAGATTGATCACAACATGCATAAACCCATTCTCAGGTAATGATATAATAGTTCGCGGTCAAATATCAAGCCTTATTTTACCCGAAAATAGGGCATATAGGCGAATAATGCTTGTCTTGACAATGTAAGTAGAATTTATCATATACATAAGCGTTTTACATAAAGAAATCACAATTTTCTGGTTCCTTCTATAGTGGAGATGTCTATAATAAACTAACATTGTGCAGAAACCGCATCTAAAGGAATGTAATCGGAGGGTGGAACACATGACTGAGAGAGAAACGAACCAAGATTTGGTCGACATTATTGTCATAGGCGGAGGGCCTGCCGGCATGTTCGCTTCATTTTATGCGGGGATGCGCCAGGCATCCGTAAGAGTTATCGAAAGCATGCCGCAGCTCGGCGGGCAGCTTGCCGCTCTTTACCCGGAAAAATACATCTACGATGTCGCCGGGTTCCCGAAAGTAACCGCCCAAGAGCTGGTGAACAATCTCCAGGCGCAAATGAAGCATTTCCCGATCGATGTCCGGCTCGAAGAGAAAGTGCATCAAGTGAGCAAAAAGGAGGAGCGTCTTTTCGAAGTTTGTACCGATAAAGGCGTGCATTACAGCCGCGCTATCATTCTTACCGGCGGCGTCGGCGCATTCGAGCCTCGCCGTCTCGAGCTTCCCGAAGCTCCTCAATACGAAAAGAAAAACCTGCATTACTTCGTCAGTGACTTGAACAAATTCGCCGGCCAAAAAGTGTTGATCAGCGGCGGCGGTGATTCGGCCGTTGACTGGGCGCTGATGCTTGAGCCGATCGCCGAAAAAGTAACGCTGATCCACCGCAGAGACAATTTCCGTGCGCATGAGCACAGCGTTGAAAACTTGATGAAATCCAAAGTAAACATTGTTACGCCTGCGGAAATCACCAAACTTCACGGCAGCGGCGCCATCGAACAGGTTACTTTGAAAAATATCAAATCCGGTGAAGAAACCGTCGTCGACGCGAACGCCGTTATCGTTAACTTCGGATTCGTATCCTCGCTGGGTCCGATCGCCGAGTGGGGACTTAACATCGACGGCGGCTCAATCGTCGTTGATTCCAGAATGGAAACGAACATACCCGGCATTTTCGCAGCGGGAGACATCACTACTTATCCGGGCAAGCTGAAATTGATCGCTGTCGGCTTCGGCGAAGCGCCTACGGCTATCAACAACGCCAAAGTATACATCGATCCGACAGCCAAACTGTCACCGGGCCACAGCAGCAGCTTGAAATTTTAATCGTTAATATTTATAAAACGGGGTATTCTATGCCTAATCACCTGATTAGGAGGAATACCCCGTTGTCATATGTATGCCCGATTTGCAACGGTATGCAGGCGCTGAGCGCCGAGTGCCCCGAATGCCGCAGCCAGGTTCAGGATTACGGAAGATGGCTCGATTATTTGGGTCCTTATTCTCCGTACCGCGAAATCGACGATCTGTCGATGACGGACGGTTTTAGCGGTACAGGTGAAGAGGGATGCGTTCATCTGGTCAACTGCCCCGAATGCGGCCGCAGCTTTACTGTGGAAATCCATGCATAGAACGCAGCCCGAAAAAAAAGAAGCTCAGTTCAGCGGAGCCTCATCCTTCAAGTATATATCCAGCTTCAAGTTGCGCCTCTTGATTTCCGCAAAGAGCAAGTCTACGAAATCCGCTTCCAATTTTAAATCCAGTGCCTTGTAGTAAGAGTCGATCAACGTTTCATCACTAATTAATCTCACCGCAATCACCTTTATTCCTAGAATTTGTAATTATATTATCATGGGCTTAACATTAGAACAAGCGTTCCGTTATCCACAGAAGATTGTGAATAACCTGTGGGTAACATGTTGATAGGTGTCATAAACTGTCTGCTGGCAAAGGGGATAATGTGAATAAAGTTATTCACAGCCGGTGGATTCGCTCATCCGATAAAAAAAAATGATCAGTTCTACAGGAACCAATCAACATAGAATTAACAAAACCGTAATCTTGTTCACAAATTTGAAAAATTAATTTAATCGTCATTTAATATTGTCCGCATACAATAAGTCCATAAGGTAATTTTCCAGGAAAGGAGTGAATGAGCAATGATCGTGTACGATATCGTACTGAATGGGGAAATCAAGGAAACTATCAAACCTCGCAAAAGCCGTCTGAAAGAAATTTACGCATACATGCTGGAGCAAAGCAAACTGATGAGAGCCAAATACGGCGAAAACGTAAAAATTAAAGGCCGCATGGTGTATTAGGGAAATGCAGTTCCCCTGGCACTACGGCCTTTCTTTTTTCGCATCATGGGGCTTTTTACTTGGACGCGCCCCATTTCCGCTTGATCAGCACGCCGATTCCAAACAAGCCGAGCAGCACAACGGCGATGATGGCAAAATAGCCCCAAGCCCCCCCATAACCCGCCAAGTTCACACGATGAGTTGGCGCTGAACTTTGTCCCAGCTTTTGCAGATCGGCAGAAGCCAAAGAAAGCTCCGTCGTCCTGGTGCACAATCCGGTGGCGAGACGGCGCTCCTCATTCTCGTAGGCGTACACCAAATACGACTGTCCCTTGACAAACTCAGCCCCGCAGGAGCTTGAACTCATCGCCGTATAAACGGCCATCTGCGAATCCTCCGCCCCTTTCCAATTGCCGGCAACTTCGAAGACGACCCGAACCGGATCCGCCGAGCTGCGCATCAATCTGAACGGGCTTCCTTCTTCCACCCGCAGCACTTTTCCCGAAAATACGGCGTTCGCCTTTGCCAATGCCACCGCCGGTTCCGGAGGCTGCGCACAGGAGCAGGCATGAGCCTGACGAACATCCAGCCATGGCAGCAGCAGACCAAGCACAAGCATGGCATACACAATTTTTCGCATGGTAAAAGCCTCCAATCTAACGTTTACTTTTAAACGCAGATGAAGGCGATTTTGTTGCTCCAGGCAAAAACCCCAGTTATTTCAGAACTTCTGTTTCCTCCAAAATAAAAGCTTTCAACTTTTGATCCGCAATATCATGGCTAAGGCGCATAATAGCCTCGACCTCTAATTCCGCTCCTTTGTCATCAAAATCATGATAATCGCCCGGCTGCTGCTTCGAGCGGCAGACGATTTCATACAACATGCCCAAACAAGATCACCTTCCATCTAAAAATGAATTCGTTAATTATATGTGTGAAATCATAAGATTGACTATACTTATTTGCTCAACAAACGGTTGTCCATGGCGATTTCTTCGGCAAATTGATAATCGACGGCCAGCAAACCGCTGGAATGCGGCGCGGAAGGAAGCGGAAGATTCGCGTCGGCTTCGACCAGCCCTTTGCACGAAAATACGACCCGGCAAGCCGAACAACCGAGCTGCTCGGCCTTATGTCCGGCAAACTGCCGAATCGCGTCCAGCAGCTTCTCGAACTGATCTTCCGACTCCAGTTCAAGCAAATAAAGATCGACGCAAAGCTCCAAGCGTCCCGCTCCGGCCGATACTTGCCCTACGGCGCCCCAAGGCTCCAGATAGCCTTGCTCCAGTTGAAATCCGTACAGAGTATCCGATATTGCTATTGCATTCCACATCGCTGCTCACTCCGCTTTCGGTTCGATCATAAGTTCAGGACGGACGATCCGGTCGAACTGCTCTTCGCTCAAAACATGGTTCTTGAGAACGGCTTCTTTTAGCGTAATGCCTTCTTTGTGGGCCAGTTTGGCGACGGCGGCCGCGTTATCATAGCCGATATGCGGATTTAATGCCGTAACGAGCATTAAGGAGCGCTCCAGATGGCCGCTGATGACCGCAAGGTTCGGTTCGATGCCAACCGCGCAATGCTCGTTGAAAGAACGGATGCTGTCAGCCAACAGCCGGGCTGACTGCAGGAAATTGTAGATGATGACCGGCTTGAAAACGTTCAGCTCAAAATTGCCCTGGCTCGCTGCAAAACCGATAGCCGCATCGTTGCCCATGACCTGGCACACCACCATCGTCAGCGCTTCGCTCTGCGTCGGGTTCACTTTGCCAGGCATGATCGAGCTTCCCGGCTCATTGGCCGGGATGGTCAGCTCGCCGATCCCGCTGCGCGGCCCGCTGGCGAGCCATCTCACATCGTTGGCGATCTTCATCAGATCGGCCGCCAACGCCTTGAAAGCGCCATGAACGTGCACGAGCTCGTCATGGCTCGTTAAGGCATGGAATTTGTTCGCGGCGCTAACAAATGTTTTGCCTGTCAGCCGGCCGATCTCCTGGGCGACCAGCTCGCCGAACCGGGGATGGGCGTTAATCCCCGTGCCGACGGCCGTCCCGCCGATAGCCAGCTCGCGCAAAAACTCCAGGCTTTGGCGAAGCATCGCCTCCGATTTTTCCAGCATGCGGACCCAGCCGCTGATCTCCTGTCCGAGCGTGATCGGCGTCGCATCCTGCAGGTGGGTGCGGCCGATTTTGATGACGGCCGCATAGCTCTCGCTCTTGGCGCGAAGCGTTGCCTGAAGGGCTCCGATCGCGGGCAGCAGCTCATCCTCCACGGCCAGCATCGCGGCGATATGCATCGCGGCCGGGAACGTGTCATTCGAGCTTTGCGAGCGGTTGACGTCGTCGTTCGGATGAATACGCCCGTCAAGCCCTTGCTGCTCCAGCAGCTGATTGCCGCGGTTCGCAATAACTTCGTTGACGTTCATATTCGTCTGCGTGCCGCTGCCCGTCTGCCAAACGACAAGCGGAAAATGCTCGTTCAGCGTGCCGGAAATAATCTCGTCCGCCGCCGCTTGAATCGCCGTCGCTTTATCGGCGTTCAGCTTGCCGAGCTGTGCGTTCACCGCTGCGGCGCTCCGCTTCAAAATGCCGAACGCCCGGATGAGCGGCAGCGGCATTTTTTCCGTGCCGATTTGAAAATTGACGAAACTTCTTTGCGTTTGAGCGGCCCATAATTTATCCGCCGGAACCTGAACTTCCCCTAATGTATCTTTTTCAATACGATAATCCATCGTTAACCTCCTGATATAGACTTCTGTGTTATGTATGACATCGATGTTGGTTTTATGATAAATGATAATGATTATCATTGTCAAATTGAAGATGGCGATGACCGCTCGCCTACAGTAATGCGCGCCAGTAAACCAGAGCCATCCTGACGGAAATACGTCGCCTACGATGATGACGGAACCATCCAAACGCTGATCTTGGTATATGGGCGGGGATTGTGTATGAAAATTCGTGCACAATTTAGCCTTGGAAAGCCGGAATCGAAAATCTGTACGAAAAATCGCATAGAATTCCTCATTTCTGTCGATTCCGACAAATTGTATATGAAAAAACACACAGATTCATAGACAAGCATACGATCAAACTGCAACGAACCGTACAAGTCTTAAACGTGATCCCGGAAGCTTTTTCCGCGCAAAAAGACGCTCAGGACCGCGGCCCGGAGCGTCTGCAATTTATGATTTTCACAGAAAATAGACCATGTGATGCTCATCGAAATATTGGCCGTTTATTTTTAGGGCGCGTTCTTCAACAGCATATGTTTTAAATCCTATTTTCTCGTAAAGCAATTTTGCCTTCTGATTGCCTACGACTGATAAATGCACTTGTTCTAACCCTGAAACCTGCCTGGCATAGTGCAGGACAAACTCCATGATTTGCGTGCCGATTCCATTTCCTTGCGCGTCGGATTTGACATACATACCCCAAATATAACCTTTATGCTTGGATTTGTTTTGATGATATTGAAAAAATCCGGCAACGCCTATTAATTCGCCATTTTCAAAAGCTCCCGAAATAAAATTGTTGTCCGAATGAGTTCGATTCCAGCGCTCCCTCAAGTTCTCGGCGGTAACATGCTGCTCTTCCTCCAGGGAAGAACCGAAAGATTCGGGATAATCCCCAAGCGCCTGCAAACGAATGTCCCGAAAAGCTTCGGCATCCCGAATAGTCAATTTACGTATTTCTACCATTAAAAGTTCTCCCAACTAAAAATCCTCCCAACACTTGGGGCTTGCATCCTGCCGCACCTGCAAAATTCAACTATAAAAATGGTATTTTTTACAGGAACTTTGTTTTTCTTCGCCCAATCATAACGTAACCGGGCACAGCTTTCGCCATACATACCCTCACTAGTCCCATGCCACGCTTCCGCCCCCTCACCCGCCAGCACTTCCCGATCGAGCATCACGGAGAAATCCTGCACTAACGCATTACTGATCAGCACCGCACGCAAAAACCTGCAAAAGTACATCTTTTTACGTCCTCGATGGGCTCGATGCAAAATATTCCTGCAAATGTGCAGGCTTTTCCGCCCAAACTCTTGCTCAGACCCGTTTTCGGCAAAAATTCCTGCACAATCGCAGGCTTTTCTCCCAATCGTGCCACTACGGCCGAAAATTCCTGCACTTTTGCAGTTTTTCTGCGCAAATGCTCCGTCAGCCGCCAGACGATGTCCTGGCTAGCGAGTTTTTCTGCTATCGCCTTAACAGCGTTAAGCTTTTGGCGTTATTCGGCCGATTTCAGGGCGAAAACTACTCATCACGCATGTATAGTGCAAATTTCACGTTACGCTTAACCTTGATAAGCCAACCATTTGCAAGCGCGTTTCCTACTTTCCGCCAATTGCCAACTTTGAAATAAACTAACCGCGGATGTAAAAACAAAAACCTCCTGATGGAATATTCACGTAGAATATTTCGTCAGGAGGCCGTAATCGCTAGGTGCCTCGGTTATCGCCTCAGTGTCAGAAGGACAACCCTTAATCCTCGCAAGGCTGCGCTAACGCCGCGTCCTCTTCCTTCGTGCGGAACGACTGTCCGCAGCCGCAGGATGCTACCGCATTCGGATTGTTGATGGTGAAGCCGCCGCCCATGCCGGAGTCTTGGTAGTCGATTTCGACGCCGTACAAGTACTTCGCGCTGTCTTCGTCTACGACGACCTTCAGGCCATGAATGGTCATTACTTTATCGTCATCCTTCTGATCGTCGTCGAACCCCATCCCGTAAGAGTAGCCGCTGCAGCCTCCGGCTTTGACGCCGACGCGCAGGAACAGGTTCGGTGATTCTTCAGAAGCCAAAAGATCTTTAATTTTATCGCACGCTGATTCGCTGATCGTGATCATTAGGAAATCCCTCCTATTCGTATTGCTTACTAACAAGTATACTCCTAATGAGAAGAATGCTCAAGGGCTCGGGCGTCCTTCGTTCCTTCATTTGTTGTTTCGGCTTAGCGCGTAATACTGGAGCAGCAATTGATCCAGGTTTCTGCTGCACTGCAGAACTTCGGGATGCATAAGGCCGTGCCGACTGCCAAGCCGCACCATCTGGTCTCTAAGCTGTTCGATTTGTATATGAAGCCGCTCCTGCGGTTCGGTTAGGAAAGTCGTTAGCACGATTTTATCACCTTAATCTAACATTCTCACAATAATTTAGTATACAGGAATCTTCACTTATTGGGAATATCTTCATGGCAGGTTGTGGAAAGGCTAATAGTTTGGGGTCTGCCGCCAGATTATCGCCCTGTACATATTGCCCCTCTCTGCCCATAGGTTTATAATAATAAAGGTTTATATTGAGATGGGGAGGGAAAAATCATGAGTGTCGTGATCACGAACCCTGAAAAACGGATGGCCGAAATCGCCGATAAAGTGGAGCACGGAGAACGCTTATCGCTGGAAGACGGCTTGTTCCTTTATCAGTCGGACGATCTTCCGACCATTGGTCAATTAGCAAATAAAGTGAACCTGCGCTTGAACGGAAAAAAGGTTTACTTTGTCGAGAATATGAGCCTCTACTTCACCAACGTTTGCGAGGAGCACTGCGCATTTTGCCATTTCCGCCGCGATGAGGGTGAGGAAGGGGCTTATACGCTTACGCCCGGACAAATGCTGGAGTATGTTGCGGAGCATTATCATCCGGAGCTGCGGGAGTTTCACATTAGCCAGGGGCATAATCCCCACGTACCGTTCGAATACTATGTGGATTGCATCCGCCAGCTGAAGCAGGCTTATCCCGATGTTACCATTAAGGCGCATACCGCGGCGGAAATTGAATTTTTCTCGCGGATCAGCGGGCTCAGCTACCGCGACGTGCTGAAGACGCTGATGGATGCGGGGCTTTCGACGCTGCCTGGAGGCGGCGCGGAAATTTTAACCGAGCGCTACCGGTCCAAGATGAGGGTGGAAAAAGCCTCTTCGGAAGAATGGCTTGAAGTGCACCGTACAGCGCACCAGCTTGGCATGAAAACTCATGCGACCATGCTGTACGGCTCGATTGAAACGTTGGAGGAGCGCGTTCATCATATGACGCTGCTGCGCGAGCTGCAGGACGAGACGGGCGGATTCCTCGTATTTATTCCGAATTCGATTCAGCCGGCCAGCAAAAATGCCGGAATTAAGCGCCGCGTGCCGGCTTTTGACGAGCTGAAGACGATCGCTATCAGCCGCTTGATGCTCGATAATTTCCCGCACATCAAGGCTTATTTCATTAATATCGGCACCAAGCTGACCCAATTGTCGTTCGCTTTCGGCGCATCCGATGCGCACGGTACGATCGTGAAGGAACGGATCTCGCACGCGGCCGGGGCCACGTCGCCCGAGGGCTTGACCAAGGACGATCTTGTCTGGCTGATCAAAGGCGCCGGCCGCATTCCGGTGGAACGCGATACCTTTTATAATGAAATTAAGGTTTATTAGTCATAATATTATACGTAGATCTAGAGACTAGAAGGGATATTGGCACAGATGAAAAAGTTTGTCATTCTCGGTGGGGGTTATGGCGGGTTGACCATAGCCTTACAATTGCTGGAAAAGAAGCTGCCCGATGATACGGTTGTCGTGTTGGTGGATCGCAGTCCATTTCAAGGTTTAAAAACGGAATATTATGCGCTTGCTTCAGGCACCGTTGCAGAGACACACGTACGTGTTGCCTATCCGGTGGATCCTCGCCTGATTCTTACTTACGGAGAGGTAACGGAAGTGGATTTGGATCAGAAGCAGGTACTGTTTGCCGACAAAGAACCGTTAACGTATGATTGGCTTGTTGTCGGCTTGGGCTGCGTAGACAGTTATCACGGTATCGCCGGCGCCCAGGAGAATTCTTGCAGCATTCAGACTTTCTGCCAGACACGGGCTACTTATCAAAAGGTGAACGATGTCGCGCCATACGGTCAAATCTCGATTATCGGCGGCGGATTAAGCGGTGTCGAAATGGCATCCGAGCTTCGCGAGAGCAGACCGGACCTGAACATCCGTCTGATCGACCGCGGAGCTAGTCTGTTGTCTTCCTTCCCTAACAATCTGCAGCAGTATGTAAGAGACTGGATGGTAGAGCATGACATTGAGCTCAGACCGAATGTGTCGCTTGTCCGGCTGGACGGCGGAGATCTGTACAATCAGGACGAAATCATCAAAACCGATGTGACGGTCTGGACCGCAGGCATCCAGCCAAGCCCGATCGTTCAAGCTATGAACGTTCCCAAAGACAAGCAGGGCCGTGTGATCCTCAACGGGTACCATCAGATCCCGGATTATCCGGACGTGTACGTCGTCGGCGACTGCGCCTCGCTCCCGTTCGCTCCGAGCGCTCAGGCGGCCGAAGCGCAGGGCAGGCAAATTGCCGAGGTTATGCTGGCGATTTGGAACGGCGATACCCCTCGGCTCGGCAAAATCAAGCTCAAAGGGGTTCTCGGTTCGCTCGGCAAAAAAGCAGGATTCGGCATCATGGGCAAGCGCACCCTCATGACCGGCAAAATTGCCCGGGCGATTAAAAGCGGTGTGCTCTGGAAATCCAAGCACCACTTCGGCTGACGTTTATTCGCCGAGAAGATCGTACATCGCTTCGAGCTCGCCGATTTTTTGTATAATAACGTCAAGAAGGCGTTCCGCGCTTTCCGCGGCGACGATTTCGCCATTCACCAACGCGTAAGGTTCCATATAGCACTGCCCGCAATTGCCAAGACAGCCGTATTCGACGACATCGTATTCCGGATTTTGCTCAAGTGCTTTCATAACTTTATCTGTGCCGTGGTGCATGTTGCTGGCGCAAAATTCAATAATCGGTCTCATTGGACAAATCCACCTAACTTTTGATTTTCCATGCTTCTTGAAAACCATTTTCATTTGTACTTTATTGTACTATAATAATAAAAGAAAGGAGATGATTCAATATGACTGAAAATACAAAAGAAACAATGTATGATGAAGTCCTTGAAGTTTTAGATAAGCTTCGTCCTTTTCTCCAACGCGACGGCGGTGACGTTGAGCTGGTCGACGTGGAAGACGGAATCGTTAAGCTGAAGCTGATGGGTGCCTGCGGCAGCTGCCCGAGCTCCACGATCACGCTCAAAGCCGGTATCGAAAGAGCGCTGGTTGAAGAAGTCGAAGGCGTTCAAGAAGTCGTACAAGTATTCTAAGCTTTAAAATTAAGAGAGCTTACCTCTGCGGTAAGCTCTTTTTGCTGCGGCTAGGAGTCTGGCGGGCGGAGCTGCTTTTGTGCATGCCGGTGTGAATAATGACCCTTATATTTCCGTTCACGCTGCATAATTACTGTCATTTTGCATGTATATATACCTTCTACGTGGTGCATCGGACAGACTCCTAGGAGTCCAGCTTGCGCTGCTTTAAAACGGGGAGCGGCTGGATCGGGTCCAGCCCGCCGGAAATGTCCATGATGTTGCCGGTAATAAAGTCCGAGTCCGGCGAGCACAGGAAGGAAATGGCCCGGGCGACATCTTCGCCCGTTCCCGGACGTCCGACCGGCGTTTCGCCGTCCGCTTCCAGGCGGGCCTGCTGCATCGTCCGCTCTTTGTTATGGCCGCGAATATCGCCCGGACATATCATATTTACCGTGATGCCGCTTTCGGCCTCCTCTTCCGCCAGCGTCTTCGTGAAGGAAACGAGTCCTACCTTGGCGGCCGCATAGACGGCCCGGTGCGTCCAGCCTCTGGCCTCCGCGGCTTTGCCGAAGCCGAAATGAATGATCCGCCCCCATCGGCGCGCTCTCATCATCGGCAGAACGAGATGATCGAGCTCCATGACCCCCAGCAGGTTGCCGCGCGTCAAATATTCGATCTCGTCCATGCTATAGTCGGCAAAAAAGCGCCTTTCTCTGTAAAAGGGCCCGGCATTGTTCACAAGAATATCGATCGGCCCCAGTCCGGAGGCCGCCGTTTCCACAATTCGCACGATATCCTCGCGCTTGGCGACGTCCCCTTGAACGGCAATGCTCCGAACGCCGAGCTGCGTCAGTTCCTGAACGAGCCGGGATGCTTCCGCCTCGCTGGTTACATAGTTGACGGCAACGTCGCAGCCTTGCGCCGCAAGCGCAAGCGCGGTCATTTTCCCGAGCCCTTTGGCACTGCCTGTAATCAGAGCTGTTCGCCCTCTCAGTTCCATGGTTATCTTACCCCTTTGCGATCTTTGCCGTTATATACGAAAAAGCCACGATCAACGTGCGGCACACCATGTCAAACCCTTGCTGGAGATCGTCCACGTTCGATTTCACATTTTCTACGTGAATGCGGTCGCCCGGAACAGGCTCCTTTTGCATCAAATCATCCAGCATTTCCGCATTAATGTAGTGAATCTCCATGTTGCGCTGATTCCGCAGGCGGTCCAGAGGGCTTTTATATTCCATTTTCAAATTGTAGAGTTGGAGCTCAAGCGAGCTGTGGATATGGTTCTCATGCATGCGCCGCAGGACGGTAAAATAGGAAAACCGGCTTTTGACAGCTTCGGTCTTCATGTCGAACAAATCGTTCATAAACGTTCCCAGCTTGTCCAATATGGAAAACACGCGAATGAATGCATTTTTGTAGAAGTAAACGAAACGGCGGTAATCTTCGAGCTCCTGCGGGTTCATTTCCTCCAAATAGGCTTTATGAATGTTCGCCGCATAGCGTTCACAGCAGTACTTGCTTTGCTCAAGCTCATCCAGCGCGTCCAGGAACCCTTTGCTCCAGATTGACAGCCGGTGATGCTTTTTGCTTGAAACAGCATGTCCATCGCGGCCTCCGGCCTGCAGGGAGCGGATATAGCTCCTCACCGCATCGCCTGCTTCGAGCAACAGCCCGCTATCCGAACGTTTGGGCTCGCCAAATAACATTCTAAGCATACCCCTCACCCCATTGTTCAGATTCCATGTTGTTTTAAAGCTTCGCGCTTTGGGGCGCGGAAGAAACTTTGCCGGCGCGGCCGCGGTCGCGCTGCACCAAATACATTGCAACAAGCACGCCTGCACCGCCGATGTACTGATTCAGGGAGATGGATTCGTTCAGTAAAAATATTCCCCCCACCGCCGCCGTCACGGGAAGCAAGTATCCGTAAGCCGATGACTTGAACGGTCCCAGACGGCCCAGACTCCAGTTATGGATGGAAAAACCTAACGCCGTAGCCAGCAACGAAGTGTAGATCAGACTGATCCATCCGGTCTGCGATATGCCGGCCAAGTAGGCGCCATCGACGTTCCACAGCACGAAAGGCAGCAGCGACACGGCGCCGGCCGTCATTTCCAGCGAAATCAGCAGCGGCAGCGGATAGCGCTGCACCAGCCGGTTCATGCCGATCAAATAAACGGCCCCCATCCCGCTCCGCATCAGGAGCAAAATGTCGCCGCGCAGCGTATCCGCGCCCAGATGAAAGCCTTCCGCGCCGCCGGATACGATAATGATCACGCTGCAAAGGGCAAGCGGTATGCCGACCGCGATCCGCCATGTCAGCTTCACCTGCCTGGCTACCAGAGCAATGATCACGGTAATAACCGGCATAAAGCCCCGGCCCAGCACAGCGCCGTTGGCGGAATTGGAAAACTGCAGCGCATACTGCAGCATCGCTTCCATTCCGACGGCGTTCAGAACGCCCAGACCGCATATCAGCAGCAAGTCGCGGCCGGCGATATGCGCTTTGAGCCTCCGCGATCGATAATAGAAATAAGTATATACCCACAAAATCGGAATCATACTCGCAAAACGGAGCCCGTTGAACACGAGAGGGTCCCATTCCTGTCCCCCGATTTTCATCGAAGACAGGTTAATTCCCCAGAGAATGTAAACAAGGACGAACCCCAAATGTGGGAGAAGCTTGCTCGAATCACCGGAATTCATGCAAAATATTCCTTCCAGCGGTTGTCTACCAGTTCCACGATATCTTCCCGAGGCACAAGCTCATCCGGGTAACCGGGCTTCATGCGGGCATCGATGACGATTGGCGCCTGAGCCGATATTTCGATCAACTGATTTTCCCGGCGTAAAATTTCGAGGTAGGCTCGTAAATTTGTAGGTACCATCTATGTTCCCACCTTTTCGACTTTTAGCACAATTTATTCGCCTTAGCATGGAAATAGCCTTCTTACGAAGGCTTCCATGGCACGGCTTAGTTTTTCTCTTTGCGGTAATAAAGCGTCAAAACACATAGATAACTGAGGAAACCGAACAAACAGGCTACGATAACCGCATGGACCATGCCGGTCAATAAGTAAGCAAGCTCGTTGCCCATCGACCAGGTAACTACGGCGCCGCTTAGTATTTGCAGCAGGACGAAAATCAGCGCCCATTTGCTGCCTAGAAACATCGTATCCGCTTCGCCATACTGTCTTTTCGCCCGAAGGTACAGAACCAAAATGCATATGAACAGCAGCAGCGCGGCTACGCGGTGGGCAAAGACGATGGCGGTCGCTCCGCTGAGCTCGGGAATGACCTGACCGTTGCACAGCGGCCAGCCGGTACAGCCTCCGGACGATGTCGTATGGCGCACGAAAGCTCCCAAATATACGACGACATAAGTATACACGGTCGTTACCCAGACAAGCGCTGTAAACCCGCTTTTGACGATTCCCTTGCCTTGATACTGCCCGTAAGGCGTAAATACAAGAGCGAGCAGCAGCGAGAAAGCGAAGGCCAGGAGCGAGAGCCCGAAATGGAGCGCCAGCACGACGGAAGACTGCGGCCAAACGACAGCCATAGCTCCCATAGCCGCCTGGATCAGCGTCATCACGACTGTGCCGGTAATGAACCATTTGGCGTCGCTGCGCTTCACATAGCGAAATACGAGGTAAAACGTAACGATCAGCACCAGCGTAACGATGCCGACAACGAGCCTGTGGCTGTATTCGATAAACGAAGAGATCGTGTGCGCCGGCACAAATTGCCCGTGGCATAACGGCCATTCGTCTCCGCAGCCTCTGCCTGCATCGGCTTTAGTAACAAGCGCGCCCATGGCCAGAATCAGAAACATGCCGATTGCCGAGAGATTCGCAAATCTTTGAATTATTTTTTGCTGCATCATGGCACCTACTTTGAATGTCATTGTTCCAAAAGATGTGTCGAATCGTACTATCCGTTTTCAATTATAGCCTTAATTGACGGGCAAATCCATTCGCAAATGTTACAAAGCCTTGAAACCGTCAGGCCGCGAAAAATAAAGAAAGACGGCCCCGGGAACCGTCCGCCGACAATCATGCATCGATAGCGGACGCTCCTTCCGGGAGCCGTCTTTCCATATGATCCGGGCAGCAGGCGCCTTATTTGGCCAGCGCACCCGATACTTCTACGGCGCGGTCCAGGAACTGCTCGATCTCTTCCCGGGTTTTGCGCAGCTTGCTGACAAAGCGAACCAATTCCTGCCCTTCGCGGAAAGCGATAAAGCTCGGAATGCCGAGAATGTTCAATTGCTCGCACAAATCCGGCACCTCATCGCGATCCAGCTCGATAAAAGCAATGCGGTCCGCATATGCTTGCTCGATGTCCGGCATAAAAGGTTCGATATAATGGCAATCTTTGCACCAGGTAGTTTTGAAAACGGCTACGGTTAAGGAAGGCTGAGCGATCAGCTCCTGAAACTGTTGTTCGTTCGAAATTTTACGCATGATATCCACCTCATTGCATTGGAATTTACTTAGGTATATCACGACCGAACGGCAGTGTCAAGGGATTGAAGCCGGGAATGGAGCCCCAGAAAGGACAAGCGGCTTCTTCTTTTTAAAAATTTACAAATGATCCTATTTTTATGTGTCATTTTGTCCATACTATATACAGCGCAAAATCGCCTGTACGAATCAGAGCCACCTGGTTCGGGAAGAACGTTTTGTGCTGCAGCTTTTGGCGCGAGGAGGTGAGCGATTATGGCCAAAGACGTTTTGTGCGAAGTAGATTCCTGCCGCTACTGGGCTAACCAGAACAAATGCACCGCATCGTCCATTTACATTGTGAACCACGCTGCAAAAAACGCGGACACTTCCGGAGAAACCGACTGCAAAACTTTTGAAACTAAATAAGATGGAATCCGTCAGAAGGGACCTCGTGGTTCCTTCTTTCTTTTTACTGCGTCGGTAAAATCCGCATTCTATGTCTACCTCATAGTGTAATCAAGAATGATAATTATTATCACAATTACTTAAATTATTTTTGGTGTATTTACATTAAAAGTAAAAAGTGATATCATTAAAATATCAAATTAATATAAACTTTATTGCATAAGGAGTTGGAACTCATGAAAGAAGCAAAAGCTTGGTCTGTAAACGGATTTCTTGGTTTCGTTTTGTCGTTGATTGCTGTTGGTATCGGCATCGTGCTGCTCGCCCTGGGATCGGTCGCTCCCGGCATCATTGTTTCCATCCTCGGCTTCCTGTTCAGCACGACGATCACGATCGTTCAGCCGAATGAGGCGTCCGTCATTACTTTTTTCGGCAAATATTCCGGCACGATCCGCAAAAGCGGGCTTTGGCTCATCGTTCCTTTCTCGACAAGAAAGAAAATTTCGCTGCGGGTCCGCAACTTTAACAGCGTGAAGCTGAAAGTCAACGATGTCGAAGGAAATCCGATCGAGATTGCGGCCGTCGTCGTGTTTAAAGTTGTCGACACGTACAAAGCTTTGTTCGAAGTCGACAGTTACGACAAGTTCGTGGAAATTCAAAGCGAAGCCGCTTTGCGCCACGTCGCCAGCAAATACCCGTACGACCGCTATGAAGGCGAGGGCTATTCGCTGCGCGGCAATGCCGACGAAGTCGCAGCCGAACTGAGCCTGGAGCTGCAGGAACGACTCTCCGTCGCAGGCGTCGAAGTGGTGGAGGCCCGTCTTACCCATCTGGCCTACTCGACGGAAATCGCCAGCGCCATGCTTCAGCGCCAGCAAGCTTCCGCCATTCTCTCCGCACGGCAAAAAATCGTGGAAGGCGCGGTAGGCATGGTTCAAATGGCGATCAGCCAGTTGGAAGCCGAAGGATTACATCTCGACGAAGAGAAAAAAGCGGCGATGATCAACAATTTGCTCGTGGCGATCGTATCCGACCGCTCGGCGAGCCCGGTCATCAATACCGGTACGCTGTACTAACGGTACAGAGCTATGGCTCCAAAAAAGAATTTCCCGCTCCGGCTCGATCCAAAATTGTACGAAGCATTGGAGCGATGGGCTACAGATGAATTCCGCAGCGTGAACGGCCATATCGAATACGTGCTGCGCGACGCGCTCCATCGCGCGGGCCGCCTGCCGAAGCCGGGAGCTGTTCCCGATACGGCGGCTCCAGCTTCGCGCCCATCCGACGACACCGAGTAGCGTACCTGCGCTGTCCGGAAACAACGAATAAATCTCCAAAACCACTGCATGCGGCCAGCCGCCATCATGCAGCGCCCCACCGCTCGCCGTGAGAGCCGTGCGCGTTACGCTTGCGAGAACCGCGGGTCGCGAGAACCGTGCGCGTTGCGTTAGCGTGATTGCGAACGGTGCGCTTAAAAGTGGGGATGGAGGTTTATTTTGCGTTTAGAGAGACTGGTAAATTCGAAATAAATCTATTCTTTTTTCGCAAACATTGCGGTCCTTGTGCTTCCATCCCAGTCAACTTTAACACCCAGTATTTCTGCAAGTTGTCTGACAGGCAAGAATGTCAGATCGTTTTTAATCATTGGATACTGCACAGGTTGCAGCCCTGAAGTGGGAGGACAAAGCGGCTTGGCGGGAAAAACCTGCAAAAGTCAGGCTGTTGAGAAACCCCTGTTTGTTTACGAAAGCATAACGAATCATTTGGGAAAAAAAGTATTTCAGGGAGGGGAAATGAGGGTTTGAATGAGGTCTGTA